>CANQHW010000001.1 GCA_947623855.1 uncultured Bacilli bacterium
ATATTTTTAAATTTAGTTAAAGCATTATGAACTAATCTTCTTTCATAAGAGTTCATATTATCCATAGTTACAGGATTGTGAGTTTTTAAGACTTCACGAGCTATATTTTTAGCAAGTCTTTCTAGATTACGTTGTTGTTTTTCTTTATAATCACTAATATCTAATATAATATTTAAGTGAGTATTTAATTCTTTAGTAGCTACTCCTCTTAGTATAGTTTGTAAAGCAGCTAAGTTTTTACCTTCTTTACCTATTAAGATATTATTTTTATCACTATATATTTTAATATAGATTTGATTTTCTCTTATACTAGTTTCAAAAGAAGCTTTAATAGTCATGTTTTTTAGTAATTCATCAAGATAATTTTTTAAGTATTCAACAACACTAGTTAATTTTATAGCTTTTATTTCATAAGATTTTCCTTTAAATAAGCCACCTTTTTTTTCTTCTATTTGATAGATTATTTCATTTTCTTTAGCATTAAAACATTCTAAGGCGGTGTTTAATGCTTCTTCTTCAGTTTTTCCTGTAAATACTTCTAAATTCATTTTTACTTCCTTCTTTCATTTACTTTTTTAATTATCCAAGTTTGGATAATACCAAAGGCACTATTAACAATCCAGTATAGAGCAATAGCTGTTGGTAAACTTAAAGATGCAATAGAGATCATTATTAACATAAAGTTAGTCATCCATTTCATCTGGCTCATTTGTTCATTATTGGCACTAGCATCTTGGGTTAATTTAAATGAGAAGTAAGTAGTTAAAATTATTAAACCGATTAAAACAAGATATATGTAGTAACCTTTAGTAAGACCAACTAAAGGAGTCATACCTAAAGGAAGTTCATATTTAATATTGTGTAAGAAGGGAAGGAAGGTTCCTTCAAAGATAGCAGGTACTCTATTAATAGCTTCTAGGAAAGCAAAGAATAATGGTAGTTGGATAAAAGCTAGTAAGCAACCGGATATCGGATTAATATTATATTTTTTATAAACCATCATCATTTCTTGACTTTTAGCCATCATGGAATCAGTATCTTGTTTATTAGCATATTTACGTTCTATTCGGGCTAGTTCTGGTTGAGCTTTTTTAATATTTTGTTGTTGCATAGTAGTCTTTTTGGTTATTGGTACCATTATAAGCCTTATTAATAGGGTTACTAAGATAACTGCTAAACCATAGTTTTTAACTAATACTCCTAATTTAATGATTATCCAAGCAATGGGTTTAACAAATATCGATTCCCATAAACTAGAATATTTTATAGAATTTAAATGAAACTTGGAACAAGATGGTAAATCTTCTAGTTTAACTTTTAAAGATTTATTGTGTTTTTCATATAATTCTAATAATTCTTTATCTTCAGGTTTGCATAAGATATTAGCTGTTATTGTTTGACCAGTTTTTTCATAGACAATATTTTTTTTATCTTCTTTAACATAAGTAGTACAACTAGCAGTAGCTAGTAAGACTAAACTTAAAAGAAGGATTTTAAATTTTTTCATGGGATCTCCTTTATTAATTCATATAGTGATTTTTTTAATACTTCATATGAAGAGTCTTTGCATGTCTTCTTTATCATTATAATATAATATTTAGTATTTGAAAATAGATTTTTATATTCATCAATGATATTTCTTGTTTGTCTTTTAATTCTATTTCTTTCATAAGCTTTACCATATTTAGTACTTATAGCTATACCTATTTGGGTATGTATTTCTTCTTTATCCTTATAATATATTACATAGTAATTATTTTTTTTATAGGGAGAAGTTTTAATAACATTGTTAAAGATTTTTTTATCTTTTATGGTTTCAATTCTTTTTATGGTTATCATCTCCATTTAGAAAAAAACCACATAATTGTGGCTTATTTTTTAATTATTTCTTTACGTCCTTTTTGTCTTCTAGTTTTTAATACATTGGATTCTTTACGAGCAAAAAAACCATGTTTTTTAGCTCTTTTACGATTATTTGGTTGATAAGTTCTTTTCATAACAACACCTCCGCATCTGTTAAATAACTTCATTATTATAATATTAAAATAAGATGAATGTCAAGAGATTATCTAGTTAAAGTTAATTTATTGACATTATTTTTTAAATAAGTATTAGTACTATTATTTAAATAGGTAGTAATATTATTATTAAATTCTTTTAGAGTTTGATAATGGGTTAAACGATAGTTATTTATAGTAGAAATAGTAGTTATTAAAATAGTTTTAAAGTTATGGGGATTTTTAGTTAGTTCTTGTTGTAATAGTTCATGCACTATATTATAAGGAAAGTTAATAGAAATACAATATTCTTTTAGGGTTTTACCATTTATTAAGAACCTTCTTTCTACTAAGTAAGATACTAATTCTTCATCGTTCCAGGTCATATATTTAGGATTTCTTAAAGCTTTAAATAAATAAGCTCTTATACTATCATAAGATATATTATTATTAATACAAAATGTTTTGAGAGGAATACCTAAATAAAACCAACGATTTTTATTATTTTTTCCGGTAATATAATTAGTTATTAGTTCATCTATAGAGGATTTAGGATTTAATTTTAATTGGGAAGTTAGCCAACTACGAATATTTACATAACTTATTTCTGGATGGGTTTTACAATATTTATAAAGAGTAGTATTATTCCATAAATAGTCGGCATTTTCTTTGGAAAGATCATGAGTAAGAGCTAGGATTACTAGTTCATCATCGGTTAGAGTAGGGTTTTCTTTTCTAAATTTTTTAATTCGAGAATAGATAGTAAATTTATTAATATTATGTTGATCACAATATTTATATAAAGATATTCCTTGATATTGATATTTTTGTTGCATTAAAAACACCCCTTTGGTAAGAGGTATTATAACATTTTTTTAATATTTGTCAAACTTTAATCATTATAGGTACTTGGTAAATCAAAATATTCTTCTAAAGTTATCCAGTCACCATTATTATATAGTTTAGCTGCTAGTTCTTTTCCAACATATCTTAAATGCCATGGTTCATACATATAACCAGTGATATTTTCTTTACCTTCAGGATATCTTAAGATAAAACCATAAAGATAAGCATTATTATGAATCCATTTACCTTCAGGAGTATAAGCAAAGTCAGATGAAATAGTATTTAAATCAAAAGCTAAACCGGTTTGATGTTCAGAGTGTCCGGGTCTTGCACTATAGGTATCAGCGGCATCTTTTCCATCACGATTAACATAGTTATTATATAAACCATTTTGGAAGTTGTAACTACGATAACCGCTTTGAATCCAAATATTTAACCCTAAAACTTCAATATCTGTTTGCATTTCTTTAAAGTGTTCGTATGTTTCTTTAGTTACACAGTAAGAGCAATAATCGCGTCCGTTTAAAGGTTCATAAGGATCTTCAGGAACATAATCTTCAGGAAGAGGAAAACTTTTATTAACAATTAAGATACCATCTACTATTTTTAAACCAGAATTATTTTCTTCTTCTTGTGTTTCAGAAGATGAGGGAGTTTCTACTTCTTGTTGGGGTTCTTCTTTTTGTTGTTCTTGCATTGTTTCCTCACTTTCTTGATTTTTAGCTAAAAATACTTTAGATACTATAAAATATGAAGATACTACTAATAATAGGACTATTAAAAAGAGCATTAGGATATTTTTTTTCGTTTTCTTTTTTCTCATAATAGGCATTCTCCTTAATTTAATATTATTGGAATATTTAAAACTTGTCAACAAGGTTTTAAACATTTTTACAGTAATAATTATGCTATTTAACACTATTTATCCACATTATTAACAGGGATTGTTAATAAAATTATCAACTTGTGTGTAAAAAAATTGTTAACAATGTTGATAAGTTAAAAAAAGTAGGTTATTATAGCTTATAAATTGTTATTAATATTGTGGATAAGATGTTTATAAGTAAGATTTTTAAATTTTTTACTTTTAAAAATTTAAGACATATTATACAATTATATTAACAGGTATCACTTCGGGGGTGATGAATAATGAATACCGAAGGTTTATGGGAGAAGTTTTTAGCTAGTTTGGAAGAAAAAGTTAATCCTATGACCTATAATACTTGGTTTAAACCGTTAGAGTTACTTAAAATTGATAATGATAAGAATATGATTATCGTTAAAGTTCCAATGGCTGTACATATAAGTATCTTAGCTAATAAATGGTATTCATTAATATGTGATACGATAATGGAACTTACACATAAGGAATATGATTTTTCTTTTGTATTAGATGATTTAGAAGATGAAGATATAAAGGAAAAAGAAGAAGTTGTTAAGAAAAAGGAAGAAGATACTTATTTTGAAAGTAATTTAATACCGAGACTTAATTTTGATAATTATATTATTGGAGATACTAATAAGTTTGCAAAGACGGTAGCATTTGCAGTAGCAGAAGCACCAGGTAGTGTTTATAATCCTTTGTTTATATATGGGAAGAGTGGACTTGGAAAAACCCATTTAATGCATGCAATTGGAAATTATATTGTCCAAAATAGTGATTTAAAAGTGTTATATGTTACAAGTGAACAGTTTATGAAAGATTATACAGGAATTGTTAGTGATATAAATCAGGTAGAATATGCTAATAATTTTAAGAATAAATACCGAAATATTGATGTATTAATTATTGATGATATTCAGTATTTAGTGGGAGCTCCAAAGACGCAAGAAGAATTTTTTCATACTTTTAATGAACTGCATCAACATAATAAACAAATAATTATAAGTAGTGATAGGTCACCGGATGATTTAAAACTACTAGAAGAAAGACTTAGGAGTAGGTTTACGTGGGGACTTCCTGTAGATATATATCCACCAGATTTTGATTTAAGATGTCGAATTATTAAAGATAAAATTAAATATACTTCGATAGCGAACTTGATGAGTGAAGAAGCAATTGAGTTTGTAGCGAATAATTATGATAGTGATGTAAGAAGAATTGAGGGAGCAATTAATAGATTAGTTGCATATACCGCAATGAGTGGTCCTACAAAAATAACTTTAGATTTTGCAGCGGAAGCTCTAAAAGATGATGTATCCCAAAATATTTATAATACTAGTAGTATTGCAATGATTCAAAAAGCGACGGCGGATTATTATGGAATTACAGTTGAAACTTTAAAAAGTAAGAAAAGGAGTAGTAATATCGCCTACCCACGTCAGATAGCAATGTATTTATCGCGAATGCTTACAGAAGAATCTTTACCTCGAATTGGATTAGAGTTTGGGGGAAGAGATCATGCTACAGTAATTCATGCTATATCAAAAATAGAAGAAGATTTAAAACAAAATGGGCAATTAAAAGAGATAATTAATGAAATAAAAGCGAAAATGTGAATTAAGTGGAGAAAAGGGTAAAGTTATAAACAAGTAAAAGAGATAAAAAAGAGGATATTTTAAGAGAATATTAAAGTTATAAACAATATTAACACTATAATAAATAAAATAATTATATTACAAATAAAAGAAAGAAGGAATTTTAAAATGAAATTTACAATTGATAAGAAGATATTATTAGATAACTTAGTAAATGTAACGAGAGCAATATCAACGAAGAATGTAATACCTATACTTAATGGAATAAAAATGGATTTAACAGAAGAGGGGTTATATTTAACAGCTAGTGATTCAGAACTTACTATTAAGACTTTTATTGAAACGAAAGATATAAAACATGTAGATACTTTAGGAAGTATTATTATTCAAAGTAAGTTTATTTTAGATATTATTAGAAAGTTACCAGGAGAAGTAGTTAATTTTGAAATAAGAGATGGTCTTAAGATTAGAATATATACGGATGGTAGTGAGTATAATTTAAATTGTTTGAATCCGGTTGAATATCCACAAATACGTTTAGAAGAGGTAAAAGAACCTTATATTATTAAGAGTAGTTTATTTAAAACGATTATTAATCAAACAGTATTTGCTATTTCTACGCAAGAGTTAAGACCATTACTTACGGGTTTAAATTTAAAGATTACGGGAGATATATTAGAATGTATTGCAACGGATTCTTATCGGTTAGCCAAAAAGATCGTTAAACTTGATAAAGCTAGTAATGATGAAATAAATATTGTAATACCTGGTAAAAATATTCAAGAGTTAGATAAGATTTTAGATGATGAAGAAGACTTAGAGATGCATATCTTTAATAATAAAGTAGTATTTAAATATAAGAATATAACTTTCCAAAGTAATCTACTAGCGGGAACATATCCAAATACCAATAATTTAATTCCAACAGAGTTTAGTTATATGATTAATGTAGATTTACATAAATATTATGATGCAATAGATAGAGCAGCATTACTTACGCAAAGTAAGGATAAAAATATTGTTAAAATGACAGTTAATAATAATGAGATGACGATTAATTCTTTTGCTAGTGAAATAGGAAAAGTTGAAGAAAAGTTGGTTATAGAAAGTAATAATAGTACGAATTTAGATATTTCTTTTAGTGCAAGATATATGATGGAAGCTTTAAGAACTTTTAAAGATGAACAAATACTTATTTTACTTAATGGGGAAGTAAAACCTATTGTTATTAAATCAGTTAATGATGAATCTTTAATTCAACTTATTTTACCTATTAAGACATACTAGGAGATTAAATATGAGTGAAGATTTAGCAATTATTGATAATGAGGTATATGATTTAGGATTACAAGAAATAGAAGAAGCATCTAATATCCAAAAACAAATAATGGAGTTAGGAAGAGAAAGAAATGAAAAGTTAGAAGAAGCAAAAATTCATTTGATATTAGGAGTTAAAGTAAAGACTAGAGAGTTACAAGATAAATTAAAGGTTTGTAATTCACAAATATCTTTTTATCATCAAAGTATTGCAGAGATAAAAGATGATATTAAGATTAACAAGGGATTAGAAGGAGATACTTTAAATCAAAAATTACAAGAAGCACAACAATGTTTAAATTTATGGGTAAAGAAAAAAGAGGAGATTAAAGTTTTATTAAAAGAGTTATGTAAGAGATATGGACATCAAATAGATATAAGTGAAGAACCTATAAAAATTAAAAAGAATACAGTATTATCAGTTTCTGAAACTTTAATTGCTAAAAATTATATATGGAAAAGTTATTATATTTGTAAATGTTGTGGAGAAAAAGTTTTATTAGATGATAATTTTAATTTAAAAGATATGGAATGGCATAATATGTTGAATGCGAATTTTACAAAAAGAATTGTAGATGAAAAGGTAAGTTTGGATAATCCTAAATTAGTATTAGGGAAACCTAAAGTTATATTACCTAATGTGGATAAGTAAGAAGTTATAAACAGGTCAAAATGACTTGTTTTAATTTTTTTAGTTTTTTCGACAAAATATGACAAAATTCGACAAAATAGGTGTGATATAGTTAAAGTAATTTATTTCAGTTAGGGGGGAAAAATTATGAATAAATACGAAATAAATAATAAAACTTTAGCTTTAAAGCCAAAGGATAAACAAACTGTGGTTTATGAAGATAAAAATACTTTTGTGGTTGATGATACAGTTAATCAAATAATGGAAGAAAGTTGTAATTATTATGGAAGTACTTTAGAAGGGAGAAAGGAAGGGGCTTCCAAGTTATTAAAGATTAATTATAAAGTTCCGATAGTAATAGAGGATGTTAATAATATTATTTTCTTTCCAACTAGTAGTCCAAGGAAGAAGGAATGTATTTGGATTAGTTTAAATAATATTAAAGATTATTATCAAAAAAATGGGATGATAGTAATAGTTTTTAATAATAATAAAAAGATAAAAGTTAAGGAAAGTTATAAGGTTATTGATACGCAAATATTAAAAGCAACAAGACTTGGTTGTTTAATTCAAGAAAGAATTAAAAAAAATCGAAAAAAAAGTTAAAAAATGGCTTATTTTATGTTATAATTATTAATAGGTATAGGAGTACTAATATACCTATTATTTTACTATATGAAGTTAAAAGAGGCTTAAAATGGAAATTCAACATTTGGAATTATTAAATTTTCGTAATTATGAACACTTAATTATTGACTTTAATTCGAAGATGAATATTATCTATGGAGATAATGGGGTCGGGAAAAGTAATATTGTGGAAGCAATTTATTGTTTAGCACTTACAAAGTCTTTTAGAACAACAGAGGATAAAAATTTAATTAGACAGGGAGAAAAAGAAACAAGGATAGTAGCTAAGGTTAAAGAAAGAGTAGTACATAATTATGAATTAGTTTTAAATGATGAAGGGAAGAAAGCTTTAATTAATGGTAATGCTTATAAGAGATTAAGTGATTATATATCAAAGATTCAAGTAATTGTTTTTAGTCCGGATGATTTAAAGATGATTAAAGAAAGTCCGAGTGTTAGAAGAAAGCTTTTGAATGTGGATATATCTTTACTTAATAATAATTATTTAAAGTATTTAGCTAGTTATAATAAGGTTTTAAAACAGCGAAATGCTTATCTTAAAGCAGTAGCGGTTAATGGGAATAGTTCAATGGATTATTTAGATATTCTAACGAATAATTTAATTGATTATGGGTTAAAAATATATGAATATCGCAAGAATTTTATCAAGGAGCTTAATAAAAAGATTGGAGAAATATATAGTAAGATAAGTGGGATAGAAGGACTTAATATCAAATATATATCAAGTTATAGTGATGAATCACAGGAAAGTTTAGTAAATCTTTATAAAAAGAGTTTAGAAAGAGATTTATTTTTAGGGAAGACTAATATAGGGATTCATCATGATGATATAACATTTTTATTACCTTTTGGAGATTTAAAAGATTATGGTTCAGAAGGGCAACAAAAGAATGCTATTATAGCTTATAAATTAACGGAAGTAGAGTTATTTAAGAGTATAAATGGTAGTTATCCAATTTTAATATTAGATGATTTATTTAGTGAGTTAGATAAAAAGAAAATAAATAATATTTTAAATATGTTGGATAAAGATTTACAGACATTTATTACAACTACTAATGTTACTTTTGTAAAGAAGAGTTTAAGAAATAATAGTAAGTTATATAAAATAGTTGATGGAAAAATTGAGGAGGAATAGATATGCAAGGAGAACATTATGATGCTTCGGATATTCAAGTTTTGGAAGGATTAGAAGCAGTAAGAAAAAGACCAGGAATGTATATTGGAACGACGGATGTTAAAGGTTTACATCATTTAGTTTGGGAGATTGTTGATAACGCGATTGATGAAGCTTTAGCAGGTTATTGTCATAATATTTCGGTCGTTATAAATAAAGATAATTCAATAACTGTTAAGGATGATGGACGGGGTATTCCGGTAGATATTCACCCTAAAACAGGTATTTCGACAGTAGAGACAGTTTATACGGTATTACACGCTGGTGGTAAGTTTGGTGGTGGCGGTTATAAGGTGTCTGGTGGTCTTCACGGTGTTGGAGCTTCTGTTGTTAATGCATTAAGTAAATGGGTAGAAGTTACGGTTTATAAAAATGGTAAAGTATATTATATGCGGTTTGAAGATGGAGGACATACCAAAGAAAGCTTACATGTAATTGGAGATTGTGAAGCTAATAGAACGGGGACGATGGTATCTTTTAAACCGGATCCTGATATTTTTGATACAGATATTTATGATTATGAAACGTTAAAAACCAGAATTAGAGAGTTAGCTTTTTTGAATAAAGGTTTAGCTATTAATTTACGGGATGATCGGGATGAAGAAGATACAACGGGAGAGACTTTCCTTTATGAAGGAGGTATTTCTGAGTATGTTAGATTTATTAATCAAGAAAAGACCCCTTTACATGAAGATATTATTCATTTAAATGGGGAAAAAGATGGGGTTATGTTTGAAGTAGCAATGCAATATAATACTTCTTATAATTCCAATATTTATTCATTTGTTAATAATATTAATACGCATGATGGAGGAACACATGAAGAAGGGGTTAAAAGAGCTTTAACAAGAGTTATTAACAATTATGCAAGAAAGACGAATCTGTTAAAAGAAAAAGATGAAAATTTAAAAGAAGATGATGTTAAAGAAGGTCTTACAATGATTATTTCTTGTAAGCATCCTAATCCCCAATTTGAAGGTCAAACTAAAGGAAGACTTGGAAACTCTGAGGTTAGAAGTTTAGCAGATAGTGTGTTTGCTGAAGGGTTTGAAAGATTTTTATTAGAAAATCCGAATGAAGCAAGAACAATTATTAATAAAGCTATTTTAGCTAGAAATGCTCGAATGGCGGCGAAGAAAGCGCGGGAGACGACGAGGAAGAGTGATTTAGCAACAACGAACTTCTTTGGAAAATTATCAGATTGTAAGAGTAAAGATCCTAGTGTATCCGAGATATTTATAGTCGAGGGAGATAGTGCCGGAGGTTCAGCAAAAAAAGGGCGCGACTCTATGACGCAAGCGATTCTTCCTTTAAGAGGAAAAATATTAAATGTAGAAAAAGCAAGACTTGATAAAGCTTTAGGTAATGAAGAAATAAAATCGATTATAACAGCGTTTGGGACGGGGATTGGCGAATATTTTGATTTAACAAAATTACGTTACGATAAAATTATTATTATGACCGATGCCGATGTTGATGGGGCCCATATTAGAGTATTACTTTTAACTTTATTTTATCGTTTCTTTAGACCGATTGTGGAAGCGGGACATGTTTATGCGGCGCAACCACCATTATTTAGAATAATGCATGGTAAAACAAGAAAATATGTTTTAACAGAAGAGGAAAAGAATGCTTATTTAGCTACTTTACCAGAAAATATTCGAAATAGAGCAGAGATTGCCCGAATGAAAGGGTTAGGAGAAATGGATGCTGAAGAGTTAAATGAAACAACTATGGATATTAAGTATCGAACTTTAAGAAAGATTACGGTAGATGATTGTGTAGCAGCGGATGCGGTATTTGAAAAATTAATGGGTGAAGAAGTAGAACCTAGAAGACAATTTATTGAAGAAAATGCTCTTAGTGCGACATTGGATATTTAGGAGGTGAGGATTAATGGAAAACAATGATGATTTAAAAGAATTACTGGATAGAGCCGAAGAAGATGCTAAGGAAGTAGAAAATACTGAAGAATCTATAATTAGTGAGGATGTTGTTAACGAGGAAAAGACAGAGTTTGGTGGGGTTTTTCACGAACATGATAAGATTGATCAAAATAATATTGTTGATGAAGTTAAATCTTCTTTCTTAGATTATTCGATTAGTGTTATTACGTCTCGTGCGATTCCCGATTTAAGAGATGGTTTAAAACCAGTGCATAGAAGAATATTATGGTCAATGTATGAGAATGGGAATACTCCGGATAAACCACATCGGAAATGTGCGAAGACCGTGGGTGAAGTTATGGGTAATTACCATCCTCATGGTGATAGTTCAATTTATGATGCTTTAGTAAGACTTGCCCAAGATTTTAATCAACGTTATATGTTAGTTGATGGTCATGGTAACTTTGGTAATATTGAAGGAGATGGAGCTGCGGCTTATCGGTATACGGAAGCACGTCTTGCTAAAATATCTTTAGAATTATTAAGAGATATTAATAAAAATACGGTGGATATGGATGATAACTTTGATGTTACGATGAAAGAGCCGACAGTTTTACCAGCGAGATTTCCAAATGTTTTAGTTAATGGATCAATGGGCATTGCGGTTGGTATGGCAACCAATATTCCACCTCATAATTTAGGAGAAGTTATTGATGGATGTATTGCTTATATAGATAATCCAGATATTGATACAACTGGTCTTATGCAATATATTAAGGGTCCAGATTTTCCAACAGGTGGGGTTATTTTAGGTAATTCGGGAATTAGAAAAGCTTATGAAACAGGTCGTGGATCAATTACGATTCGAAGTAAGGCTGAAATAGTCGAAAAAGGTAATCATAATGAGATAATTGTAACGGAAGTACCTTATGGTGTTAATACAATGGAACTTAAGAATAGAGTGGCAGAATTAGTACGGGATAAGGTTATTGATGGGATATCAGATTATCATACGGATTTAAAAGATGGCGTAAAGATTACGATTACTTTAAAGAAGGATGCTAATCCGCAAGTTGTATTAAATAATTTATATAAACATACCAATTTTCAAGTTAATTATGGAATTATATTATTAGTTTTAGATAATGGAGTTCCTAGAACTTTAGGATTAAAAGATATTATTTCTAAGTATGTAGATCATCAAATAGAAGTAATTGTTAGAAGAACGAAATATGATTTAGCTAAAGCTGAGGAAAGAGTTCATATTTTAGAGGGTTTAAGATTAGCTTTAGATAATATTGATGAAGTTGTTAGGATAATCCGGGCTGCAGAAAGTGATGATGAAGCTCGTACTAATTTAATGAATAGATTTAGTTTAGATGAGATTCAAGCAAATAGTATTTTAGAGATGCGTTTACGTCGTTTAACTGGTTTAGAACGAGGAAAGATTGAAGCAGAATTAACGGATTTAAATGAAAAGATTGCAGATTATCGGGATATTTTAGCTAATCATCAAAGAGTATTAGATATAATTAAAGAAGAAATGCTTGATATTAAGAAACGGTTTGCTGATGAGCGAAGAACACATATTGATATGACAGCGATTGATTATATTGAGGATGAATCTTTAATTCCTAAGGAAAATGTAATTGTGACTTTGACAAATAAGGGATATATTAAGAGAACAACGAGTGATACTTATCGTAGCCAAAATCGAGGGGGAGTTGGAGTTAAGGGTATGACAACGAATGAAGAAGATTTCGTGGAGCATATGATTAATTTATCAACACATGATTATATTTTATTCTTCAGTAATAAGGGTAAAGTTTATCGGATGAAGGGTTATGAAATACCAGAATATGGTAGAAATGCTAAGGGATTACCTATTATTAATTTATTACAAATAGATAAGGAAGATAATATTAGATCAATTATTACGGTTGGTAGAGAAGAACCTTGTAAATACTTATTATTTGCTACGAAGAATGGAATTGTCAAACGTACAGATTTAAAAGAGTTTGAAAATATTCGAAATAATGGAAAATTAGCGTTAACGTTAAAGGAAAATGATGAACTTATTGCAGTACGGAAGACGACTGGTAAAGATATTGTTATGTTAGGATCTAGTGAAGGAAGAATTGTTAAGTTTAGAGAAGATGAAGTTAGAGTTATGGGCCGTAGTGCTAGTGGTGTTAGAGGTATTAATTTAGATAACGCTACTTGTATTGGTGCAGAAATAACTACGGAAGACGATGAGGTATTAATTGTAACAGAAAAAGGTTATGGTAAAAAAACGTTTGTTCGTGATTTTAGAGAAACAAGAAGAGGAAGCAAGGGAGTAAAAGGATTAAATATTACGGATAAGAACGGAAAGTTATCCACATTTAAAATTGTTGGAGATAAGAAGGATGTAGTAATCGTAACTAATTCGGGTATGATAATTCGGATGCCGCTTGATCAAATATCTACTTTAGGTCGGGTAACACAAGGAGTTAGGTTAATCCATCTGAAGGATGAGCAAATAGTATCTACTATTAGTTTATTGGATGGTGAGGAATCTATTGAAGAAAAGGAAGAAAATTAATTCTTCTTTTTTTATGTTCCACGTGGAACATCGATAGATGAGTAAATTAATATATATTTTATTAACAAATATTTTTATATAAGTAATTTTAATGTTCCACGTGGAACGTTAACTAAAAATTTTAAATGTAGAAACTTATTTATATAAATGATAGAGTAATATGTAATGTAATAAGTTTTTTATATTCTTTTACTAAAGTTATAAACAATTATTAAAAAAATTAACTTTAGATATTTTATATGTACACAAATATTTATTAAGGAGATAGCATATTCAAAATAAACGAATAAATAATGTTCCACGTGGAACATTTATGATAAAGTTGATTAATAAAAATGAATCTGTTAGAATTAGTTTGTGCAACACTTATGATTGAACCTGGTCAGAGTAGGAATACAGCAGCCATAAGGTCCTCTAAGTGTGTGCACTTTTTTTGTAGGTGATAGAATGAATAATAAAATTTTAAAAGAATTAGATAAATTATCCACAAGAGCTTTTTCATTAAAAGAGATCCCAGTGGGAGCAGTAGTGGTGAAAAATGATAAAATTGTGGGAAGAGGATACAATAATCGTCAAAGTAAGAAAACGGTTACTGGACACGCTGAGATTATGGCAATTAATAAAGCTGCCCAAAAATTAGGCGACTGGCGGTTGGATGGGTGTGCTTTATATGTTACTTTAAAACCGTGTGCAATGTGTGAAGAGGTAATCAAAAACAGCCGTATTAAAGATGTATATTTTATTTTGGATAATACAACAAATAATTATCAACATGTTAAATTAAATTATCAAAAAATAGAAGTAAAAACTTTAGAAGAAACTTTAATTGAAAGATTAAATAAGTTTTTTAAAGAGATAAGATAACATTTACAGATAGTGGAATAAATTATGTTATTTTTTGATGCTAAAAATTAAGGAGTATGATATAATTAATCTATAGAAACAGCGAGGTATTACTATGGAATATAAGGTACTATATAGAAAATATCGTCCCCAAGATTTTAATGCTTTAATTGGACAAGAATGGACGGCAAAGCTTTTAAAAAATGCTATAAATAATAATAAAATCTCCCACGCATATATATTTACGGGGTCGAGAGGAACGGGAAAGACTAGTTCAGCACGGATTTTTGCCAAAGCAATAAATTGTGAACATCCAGTTGATGGTAATCCTTGTAATGAGTGTGAAGCGTGCAAAAATTTTGAAAATAATCCAGATATTATAGAAATAGATGCCGCATCTAATAATGGAGTTGATGAAATAAGAGAACTTATTAATAATATACGTCTTGCTCCAACGACATCTAAATATAAAGTTTATATTGTGGATGAGTTTCATATGTTATCCACAAGTGCTTTTAATGCTTTACTTTTAACTTTAGAAGAACCACCTTCAAATATTGTTTTTATTTTAGCAACAACCGATATTCAAAGTGTTCCAATAACAATCATTTCACGGTGTCAAAGGTTTGATTTTAAACCAATTGGGGAAGAAGTTTTAGTATCCCATTTGAAAATGATTGCGGAGAAGGAAAATATTAAAATAACAGAGGAAGCTTTAATGGAAATTGCTTCTTTAGCTAATGGGGGAGTTAGGGATGCTTTAGGAATGCTTGATCAAATATCTAGTCAAATAGATGATATATCTATTACAGATATAGAAAGTTTGTTCGGTACAGTAGCAATGGAAAAAGTAGTTAACTTGTTAGATACTTTAGAAAATAACGATGTAGATTTAATGCTTACTACTTTACAAGAATTAAAAAATAGTGGAGTCAATGTTAATTTACTTATTAAAAAATTAATTGAGGTATTAAAAAATACTTTAATTAAAATCCGTAAAAAGGAATATAACGGTAATTTAAATGATGAATTAATATATAATTTAATTATGGAACTTAATAGATGTATTAATGAAAGTAAAAATAGTTTAGCGACTTTTGATCTTTTAGAAGTTATATTATTAAAGTATAATTATTTCCCGGGAAATAAAAATGAAGAAGAAAATAAGATAAATACCGAATCTGTTGAAATAAAAGAAGAAGAAAAGACAGAGGAAGTAAAAGCGATGATAAATATAGATGTTGAAACTAGAATTAATAATTGCTTTGTTAATGCTAAAAAGAATTATTTAATGGATATTCAACAAATGTGGAATGATTTTATTATATATGAAGCTAATGCAAATAAAGAATTAATGGCTTATATAGCAGATACTGAACCAATGACGGCTTCGGATGCTTATTTAATTATTTCTAATAAAATGGATATTAATAATGATTTACTAAATCAAAATATGAGTTCATTAGAAAATGATTTTAATAAATTTTTTGGTAAAAATTATAAAATTGTAGCAGTAAATACAAAAAAATGGGATGAGCTTAAAAAAGAGTATGTTAATAATATTAAAAATGGAGTAAAATATATATATCGGGAAGAGAAAAGTTTAGATTTACCGATAGATAATAAGGAAAATGAATTAGAAAAATTGGCTAAGGAAATATTTGGCAGTAATTATGAAGTAGAATAGGAAAGGAAATGATTGATAGATGAATATGCAAGCATTAATGCAACAAGCTCAAAAAATGCAACGAGATATTATGAAGAAAAAGGAAGAAATAAACCAAAAAGAATTTACGGGGACCAGTGAACTTGTAGATGTAGTGGTTTTAGGGGATAAAACAATTAAATCTGTAAAAATAAAAGATGTCGAATTATCTAGTGATGATAGAGAAGTTTTAGAAGATATGGTGGTTTTAGCAATTAATGATGCTATGAAAAAAGTCGATGCGGAAACGGAAAAAGTTATGGGACCTTTAGGTGGTTCTTTAAATGGGTTATTATGATATATCCAGAAGTATTAGATAAATCTATTGAGTTATTGAAAAAGCTACCAGGAATTGGTGAAAGAACAGCTGAAAGGATTGCTTTAGCTATTAATGAGTTTTCTAAAGATGATGTAACAGATCTTGCAACTTCTTTAGTGGAGTGTAAAAATGAGTTACATCCTTGTCATATTTGTGGGTCTTTAACGGATAAAGATATTTGCCGGATATGCGATAATCCTTTAAGAGAAAAGGATGTAATATGTGTTGTAGAGAATTTTAAAGATGTTTTTACTTTTGAAAAAAGTGAAGCTTTTAGTGGAGTTTATCATGTATTAAATGGACTTATATCACCGATAGATAATATTGGACCTGATGATATTAATATTGCATCATTAATGAGTAGGTTAAATGATTTAGAACAAGGGGAGATTATTATTGCTTTAAGACCGTGTATTGAAGGGGATGCTACGACGATGTATTTAAAGAAAATTTTAGAAAAGAGTAATATTAAAGTATCCCGTCTTCCTTATGGAATACCTATGGGAGTAGAAATAGATTATTTAGATGGTGTAACAATTGATAGAGCAATGAAAGATCGGATTAATATATCATAAATTTTGAAATAACTAGTATAATTTACTGGTGATTATTATAAAAATATTAGTTAAAGTAGTAAGAAAAGTAATATTTGCTTTTTTAGTGTTATATGGGTTGAATGTAATATTAAATTCTGTAAATTTTAATATACCAATTAATTTAGTAACTTTAAGTATAGGAACAGTTTTAGGAATACCAGGGGTAATAGTACTTATAATACTTAAGTTACTTATTTAGTAATAAGAGGTGTAGGGATGGTAGTAAATAGGTTTTTAGATTATGTAAATAAACAACTTGAGAATAAGCGTTTAGCTCATGTTTTTTTACTTGAGACGAATAATATGGAGTTATGTTATAAAGAGGTATGTGAAGTAATAAAAAGTTTAAACTGTCCTCATAAATATATAAAAGATTGTAATGAGGAATGTAATTTATGTTATTTAGTAGATAGTGAATCTTTACCTTCTATGGTTAAAATACAAGCTGATGGGGCATTTATTAAGAAAAATCAAGTGTTAGAGTTAAAGGAAAAGTTATCTTTTAAACCTATTTATTCTAGGTATAATACATATATTCTTTTAGAAGCAGATAAATTAAATGTGCAAGCTGCTAATACTATTTTAAAATTTTTAGAGGAACCAGAAGATAATATTTTGGGTTTTTTAATTACTACTAATAAAGAAAATATTATTACAACAATAAAAAGTAGGTGTCAAACTTTTAGTTTAATGTATGGAGATGTAGTTGATAGTGATGAATCAATGAGAGAGGTAGCTAAAAGTTATTTAGAAAAGGTTGTAGCAAAAAAAGGATTAATGGTTAATAGGTTAGATTTAGATAGAGAAGAAGTTTTAACTTTATTTAAAAATATGCTTAGTTTAGTAAAAGAAGATGTTATAAAGAATAATTTTTTGAAAATAGATGATTTTAAGAAAATAAAAATAATGGATTTAATAGAAAATTTATTGCAAAAAATTAAATATAATGTTAATTTAGATATGTTATTAGATAGTTTTTATATAGAAGTGGGGCGAATTATAAATGGATAATGTTTATGGTGTGATTTTTAAAGATAAGGGAAGATTATATTACTTTAATGCTGGAGAGTTAGAGTGTCCAATAAACTCTAGTGTTATTGTTGAAGTAGAATCAGGATTACAATATGGGAAGGTTATTACGAAGATTGATTTAGAAAAAGAAAGTATTGATATGAGTACTTTGAAAAATGTTTTGAGAATAGCAACAGAGGAAGATTATAATGTTTATTTGGATAATTTAAAAGATGCTAAAGAAGCTTTAGAATATGCTAAAGAAGCAGCAAAGAAGTTAGATTTAAAAATGACTTTTTTAGATGCTAGTTATACTTTTGATAGAAAGCAATTATTATTTAATTTTGTGGCAGAAGATAGGATTGATTTTAGAGAGTTAGCTAGAGTTTTAGCAGGAAAATATCATACGAGAATTGAATTACGTCAGATAGGGGCAAGAGATAGAGCAAAAGCAGTTAATGGTATGGGAGTTTGTGGTAGAGAGTTATGTTGTTCTAGTTTTTTAAGAAAAATAGATGCTATAAGTATGAACATGGCCAAGAATCAAAATTTAGCTTTAAATCCTAGTAAGATTAATGGATGTTGTGGACGGCTTTTATGTTGTTTAACTTATGAAGATGAAGATTATAGTAAAGCAAGAGTGGGAATGCCTGAGGTTGGGGATACAGTAAGAATTGATGGTAAAAATGGGCAAGTAGTAAGTATTGATTTACTTGCTAGGAGTTATAAAGTTAATATTGATGGGGATATAATAGAGGAAAAAGCTAAAGAATATGAATATGACAAAGAATGATTTATATGATTATGGATTAGATATTTATCAACTTCCGGATAAGTTTAAGTTTTCATTAGATTCTATTTTACTGGCGGAGTTTGTGGAGAATAAGAAAGGAATAAAATCTATTGTGGATTTTTGTACAGGGAATGCTCCAGTACCTTTAATCTTATCTACGAGGTTAAAAAATGTAAAAATTTATGGGTTTGAAATTCAAGATGAGATTGCAAAGTTAGCGAGTTCTTCGGTAATTATTAATGGTTTAGAAGATAGAATAAAAATAGTGAATGCTAATTTAAAAGATGCTTTAGAATATGTTTTACCGGAAAGTGTAGATGTTGTAACGTGTAATCCTCCATATTTTAAAGTAAGTAAAGATTCTTTAACAAATGAGGATTATTCTAAGAGTTTAGCAAGACATGAGATAGCTACTAATTTAAATGAAATAGTTATGACAGCATCGTATATTTTAAAAAATAAAGGTTCTTTATATATAGTGCATCGACCAGAGAGATTAGAAGAGTTAATGATTGTTTTAAATAAGTATCATTTTAAAACGAAGAGTCTTTGTTATGTATATGCGGGTTTAAAGAAAAAGAGTATAATGGTGTTAGTTAAAGCGGTGAAGGGTGCTCAAAGTGGACTTATTGTCTGGCCTCCATTAGATGTGTTAAAATATAAAAGTTATAAAGGCTTATTTGAGGGTGATAAGAAATGAAATTAATAGTTGGTTTAGGAAATATTGGAAAAGAATATGAAAATACGAGACATAATGTTGGATTTATGACGATTGATAAGTATTTAGGTAAAGTTAAATTTAAAGAAACGATGAATGCTTTAGTATATGAAGAAGGTAGTGGTAAAGAAAAGGTAATTTTTATTAAACCTACTACTTATATGAATAATTCTGGAATGGCAGTAGAGAAAGTAAAATCTTATTATGATATTGCTTTAAACGATATTTTAGTTATTCAAGATGATTTAGATTTAATGGTGGGAGATTATAAAGTAAAACTAAAAAGTAGTTCAGGGGGACATAATGGAATTAAATCGATTATTAATTATTTAGAAAGTGAAGAGTTTGCCAGATTTAAGATTGGAATTGGGCATGATCGCAGTTATGATACTAAAGATTATGTATTAGGTAAATTTAGTAAGGAAGAATTAAATAAAATTAATGAAGTAATTGATATAGGAGTAAAAGCTATTGATACTTTTATTAAGGATGGTATTGAAAAAACAATGAGTGTTTATAATACTAAATAGGAGTTAAAATGAAAGAGGTAGCAACGTTATTTAAATATCAAAATGAATTAAATGTTATAGGTCTAACAAAAGAGTTAGATGCTTTTTACGTTGCTAATTATTATTTAGAAAATAAAAAAAATGTTTTGGTAGTTACAAGTAGCTTATATGAAGCAAACAAATTATATGAATTAATATTAAATTATACAGAAGATGTTTCTTTATTTCCAATGGATGATTTTTTTACATCAGTAGCTTTAGCTATATCACCAGAACTTAAGATTAAAAGATTGGAGACTTTAGAAAAATTAAAAACGAAGAAAAGTCAAATAGTGATCACGAATTTAATGGGATATTTAAGATTTTTACCAAATAGTAAAGAAGAAAATGCCTTATCTTGGGAAATAAAAGTGGGTGAAAATATTTCCCGGGAAATAATGGTGAATAAGTTAGAACAATATGGATATAATAGAGATTCCTTAGTTACATCGACGGGCGAATATGCAGTACGAGGGTTTGTTATTGATATTTTTGTTACTTCGATGGAACATCCTATAAGAATTGAATTTTTTGGCGATGAAATAGAATCTATAAGATATTTTGACGAAGATACGCAACTTTCTTTGGAAAGTATAAATAAAGTTGTCGTAACACCGTATTGTGAAGTTAAAACGGAAGTAAATAGTTCTTTGTTTGATTACATGGATAATCCAAGCGTCTTTTATTATGATTATGAGTTGATTATGAGCGATTATCATAAGTTGTCAGAAGATATAATAAATTATAAAACTGCCAATGAAGTAACGGATGATTTTATGTTTAAAATGGAAGAGATAAATCCTAAGTATGAAATATATTTATCTGATTTAGATAATAATATAAGTAATAAGAAGGTAATATTTAATAGTATAGAGTTAGATAATTTTAATGGTAATTTTAATTTATTAAGTGAGTTTGTTAAGAAGTATTATAATCAAGGGAAAAAGGTAATATTTGCGTTATCTTCTAAGCAACAAGTAAATATTTTAAAAGAATATATAGATAATTTAGTGTTAGTTAAAGAAGATAATATAAGTAATACCCAAGTAAATGCTTTAATTAAAAAAATTGGAAATGGGTTTATTTTAGATGATTTAGTGGTTATATCGGAAAATGATATTGAAAAAGTAAATCGGGCTCCAATAAAATATAAAAATACTTATAAAATTGGGAAGAAAATTAATAGTTTTGGAGATTTGAATAAAGGGGATTATGTGGTCCATATTGCACACGGAATAGGAATTTATCAAGGGGTTAAAGTAATTGAAACTAAGGGAATTAAGAAAGATTTTATTGAAATAGATTATCAAGGTAATGATAAAATTTATGTTCCAGTGGAAAAGATAAGTACTATATTTAAGTATTCTTCGAAAGATGGGATTGCTCCGAAGATTAATAAATTAAATAGTGTTAGTTGGCAAAAAACGAGAAGACAGTTACAAAAAAAGGTGCATGATATGTCTTTAGAGTTAATTAGGTTGTATGCTAAAAGAGCCCAAGTTAAGGGGGATGTTTATGAATATTATCCAGAAGAGGATGTTTTTGCATCTTTATTTACGTATACGCCGACGATAGATCAAGATAAAGCGATTGCGGAGATTAAGAAAGATTTGGAAAGTGCAGTACCAATGGACCGCTTATTATGTGGGGACGTTGGTTATGGAAAAACAGAAGTGGCATTTAGAGCAATGTTTAAAACTATTTTAAATAATAAACAAGTATTATATTTATGTCCAACAACAATATTATCCCGTCAGCAATATGAAAGTGCCAAGGAAAGATTTAAAGATTATCCAATTGAGATGGCGTTATTAAATCGTTTTACGACAGCAAAAGAAAAAGCAAGAATTATAGAAGGACTTGCTAAGGGAACTATAGATATGGTCTTTGGGACACATAGGTTACTAAGTAAAGATGTAGTAGTTAAGAATTTAGGTTTATTAGTTATTGATGAAGAACAACGTTTTGGAGTTGCTCATAAGGAAAGAATAAAAGAGTTAAAGACGGATGTTAATGTTTTAACGTTATCGGCAACACCAATTCCAAGAACTTTAAAATTAAGTTTATCAGGGTTAAGAGATTTATCAATAATTGATACACCACCAGTGAATAGATACCCAGTATCAACGTATGTTTTAAAAGAAAATGATTTAATTGTTAAGGAAGCAATATATAAAGAATTATCCAGAAATGGGCAAGTGTTTATTTTATATAATAAAGTAGCTAGTATTGAAAAAAAAGTAAGTGAAATAAAAGCTTTAGTACCCGAAGCGCGGATTGTTTTTGCTCACGGACAAATGAGTAAGACGGAATTAGAAGATGTAATGCAAGATTTCATTGATTATAAATATGATATTTTAGTGTGTACGACGATTATAGAAACAGGGATTGATATACCTAATGCAAATACATTGATTGTTTATGATGCTTCTAATTTTGGACTTGCGCAATTATATCAATTAAGAGGACGGGTTGGACGAAGTAATAAAATTGCGTATGCGTATTTATTATATGATATGAATAAGATGTTAAATGATATTGCGGTGAAGAGATTACAAGCCATAAAAGAATTTACGGAATTAGGAAGCGGCTACCGAATTGCGATGCGAGATTTATCTTTAAGAGGAGCGGGGGATATCTTAGGTAGTGAACAAGCTGGTTTTGTAGATGAAGTCGGAATTGATTTATATATGAAACTAGTGGAAGATGAGATTAAAAGGTTAAATGGTGAAGAAGTAGAGGAAGACGAAGAAGAGAAGTCTTTAGTAAATGTAGAAACTCATATTAGTGATGAATATGTAAGTGATGAAGATTTAAAAATAGTTATTCATCAAAAGATTAATGAAATAGATAGTTTAGAAAAATTAGAAAGTATTAAGCAAGAATTAGAAGATCGTTTTGGGAAGATAAGTGATAATATACTTACTTATATGTATGAAGAATGGTTTGAAAAATTAGCTATGAAGTTAGATATTACAAAGGTTGTTCAATCAGATATATATGTAGAAATAGAAATAAAAAGTAATATAACTAGTATGTTAAAATTTGATAAAATATTTATTCAATCTTATAAAATCTGTCCGAGATTTCAATTTAGAACTTTTGCTAATAATGTGTATATTCGTTTAAATTATCAAGGACTTCCAAAACATTTTGTCTATTATTTAACGGAGTTATTAAATTTAATTTATCAAGAATATAAAAAGGTAGTATAAAAAGGAGGATTTATCTCAAACTATTTTTAGGAGGGATAAATACGTGAGTAGTGTTATTAAATCAATTGATGAACTGGGAAGAATTGTAGTACCTAAAGAGATTAGAAAAGAGTTACTAATTAGAAAAGATGATAAATTAGAGATAAGACGAATTGATGATAAAATAGAAATAACTAAAGTAATAGGTAATGATAAATTAAAAGAATTATTATCTAATTATATGGAAATATTTAAAAATAATTTGGGTATAAATTTAGAAGCAGTTTTAAAAGATGAACAGGTAAAAGTCACAAGTAATTTAGAAAATACTAGTATTTCTAATGCTTTATTAAATAATGAAATGTCTTATTTTGAAGAAAAGGGGTATAAAGGAGTAGTACCAATATATATTTCTTCTGTGTGTGAAGGGGTATTATTAAGTAAGAATTCGAATGATATAAATTACTTAAAAGTATTACGAGATATTTTAGTAAGTACCTTAGAGATTTGACAAGAAACTAATTTTATGTTATGATAAGTCCCCACAAATGAAAGGGGAAGAAAGAAATGCAAGAAGAACTTTGTGAAAAGTTAGAAAAAGTTATTAGTGTTTTACCAAAATTATATGAAGAAGGAACTTTAAAATTAGAGGTATTGAAAAATATAGTAGAAGATTATTTAATTGCTACGAGTTTTAATAGTGAGTCTTTTGATTATGAAAAGTATGGAAAACATATTATTAAATTTAGTTAAGAAACCTTATAAGGTAACAGAAATGGAAAGAAATATTTATTTTGCTTATAATAATGATAAAAATATTATTTTAAATGATCAAAATGTGTTAGCAGAATTTTTAAAATTATACAAACTAAGAAAAAGGGTTATAGGAAAGAAAGTAAATACTGAAGTAATGGATATTAAAGCGATGGCTTTAGCTAATGTTTTTGGTATTAGAAATATAGAAAGTCCAGTTTTAGAAAAGAAAATAGGATAAATACTTGTTAAAAGAAAGTATTTATGCTAAAATTTAGGTAATTAACAAAGAAGAAATGGGTACCTATTGGATCTTTATAGAGAGCTTGTGGATGGTGGAAACAAGTAAGATAAGGTAGGGAGTATGAATTTTGGAGTTAAATCGTTGTTTCGCGTTAAGAATGTGAAGATGCATAGAAAGCTATGAATTAAGGTGGTACCGCGGGTTATTTGCTCGTCCTTAGTTAATAGCTTTTTTATTTGGGAAATATTTCCTGGGAAATAGGGTGAGAAGATGAAAGCAGTTATTTTTGATTTAGATAATACTTTGATTGATTGGAAAGATGAGTTTATTTTTGCTTTAGAGAATGTTTTAAAAGAGTTAGGGTTAAGCTTTTCTAAAGAAAAAATAGAGATGATTAATAACGCTATTGATGAGGTAGAAAATCATTATGAAAAATTAACGAAGAAAGATTTTTTAGAGTTTGTTAATCGAATGTGTAAGGTAAATTTATCTAAGGAGTTTGTTGATAAGTTAATTGATGCCCAAAAAGAATGTAGTTATTTTGATGAGGAAGTAAGAGATACTTTAGAATATTTAAGTAAGAAATATAAATTGTATTTAATTACGAATTGGTTTACCGAAACTCAGGAGGGAAGGTTAGAAAAAGCGGGGATTTTAAAATATTTTACCAAAGTATATGGTGCAGACATAAATTATTATAAACCGAGTATTAAAGCTTTTGAGGTTATATTAAAGATGTATGAAGCAAAAGATTGTGTTTATGTAGGTGATAGTTTAAAGAAAGATATTTTACCAGCTTTAAATGTTGGAATGAATGTGATATGGAAGACAACGGAAGAAAATGAAAATTATCAAACTATTAAATTAATTAAAGAATTAAAAAATATATTATAAATAAAGGAGAAATGATTATGGAAAAGAAAAAATATTATATTACAACCCCTATATATTATCCAAGTGCGAATTTTCATATAGGACATTGTTATACGACGATTGTGGCGGACGCTATTGCAAGATATAAAAGGTTAGATGGATACGATGTGTTTTTTCAAACAGGAACGGATGAACACGGTCAAAAAATTGAAAATAAAGCGAAGGAAGCGGGGGTAACTCCAAAAGAATATGTAGATAAGATAGTTGATAATGCGAAAGATTTATGGAAAAGTTTAGGAATTAGTTATGATTATTTTATTAGAACAACTGATGAAAAACATGAAAAAGCAGTCCAAAAAATATTTAATAAACTTTATGAACAAGGGGATATTTATATGGGCGAGTATAAGGGACTTTATTGTACACCTTGTGAATCTTTTTGGACGGAATCGCAATTAGTGGATGGAAAATGTCCAGATTGTGGAAGAGAAGTAAAAGAGGTTAGTGAAGAAGCATACTTTTTTAGATTATCAAAGTATCAAGATAGATTAGTGGAGTATATTGATAAGCATCCTGAACTTATTTTACCGGAAACGAGAAAAAATGAGATGATTAATAATTTTATTAAACCAGGGTTAGAAGATTTATGTGTATCTAGAACTTCTTTTACTTGGGGGATTCCGGTAACTTTTAATCCCAAACATGTTATTTATGTATGGATTGATGCTTTAACTAACTATATTACTTCTTTAGGTTATATGGGAGAAGATGATACTTTATTTAAAAAGTATTGGCCAGCAGATGTTCATTTAGTAGGTAAGGAAATAGTTCGGTTTCATACGATTATATGGCCGGCGATGTTAATGGCTTTAGATTTACCATTACCGAAAAAGGTCTTTGGTCATGGATGGTTAGTTATTAATGGCGGAAAGATTAGTAAAAGTTTAGGTAATTATAAGGATCCAAGAGAATATATTAAGGATTATGGGGTTGATGCGGTTAGATATTATGCTTTAAGAGAAGTGCCATTTGGAAGTGATGGGGTGTTCTCTGAAGAAAACTTAGTAACAAGAATTAATACAGATTTAGCAAATAACTTAGGTAATTTAGTTAATAGAACGATTAGTATGAATAATAAATACTTTGATGGGATTATTCAAAGTGGAGAATATAAAGAAGATATTGATAAAGATTTAATAGATAGTGTTAAAGCTTTAAAACATGAAGTTGATGAAAAAATGGAAGAACTAAAGGTGAGTGATGCGATTACTTTAATTATGGATGTTTTAAAGAAATGTAATAAATATATTGATGATACAGCGCCTTGGGTTTTAGCAAAAGAAGAAGATAAAAAAGAAAGATTGGGAACGGTATTATATAATTTATTAGAGAGTATTAGGGTATGTGCAGTATTATTACAAGCTTTTATTCCTACGACTGCGAAGAAGATTTTTGAACAATTAAATACTAAAGAAACAAGTTTTGCTAGTATTGCTAATTTTGATGGAATGAAAGTTGGAGAAAAGCTTGGAACACCGGAAATATTATTCCAAAGAATAGAGGAGCAAAAGTAATGAATTTTACGGATGCCCACTGTCATCTTACAAAAGAGTTTTATAATGATATAGGTAAAGTTATAGAAAAGTGTAGTTCTGCTGGAGTTACAAGATATATTGTAAATGCTACGGATTATGAAAGCGTTTTGGAAGTATTAGAGTTAGCAAAAAAGTATGAAAGTGTTTATGGGGCGATTGGATTACACCCTGAAGATGTCGACAAAGGGTTTGATTATAGAGTTTTAGATAATGCAATAGATAATAAAAAGATAATTGCTATTGGAGAGATAGGGTTAGATTATCATTATGATAATTATAATAAAGAAAAAGAAATAGAAGCTTTTAAAAAACAATTAATTTTTGCTGAAAAGTATCATATTCCAGTGATTGTGCATAGTAGAGATGCAACGCAAGATACGTTAGATATTTTAAAAGAGTATAAGGTAACTGGGTTAATACATTCTTTTTCAGGAAGTTTAGAAATAGCAAGAGAGTATATAAAAAGAGGATTTTTATTGGGTATTAATGGAGTGATAACTTTTAAAAATTGTAAGATTAAAGAAGTATATAAAAATATTCCTTTAGAAAGTATTGTTTTAGAAACAGATTCCCCTTTTTTAACACCGGTACCATATCGAGGTGAAAAAAATGATCCATCGCACATTATTGATATAGCAAAGTTTGTAAGTGATTTATATGGGATTAGTTTAGAAGAGTTAGAAAAAGTAACTAATGCAAATATAGATAGAGTGTTTATGAATAAGTAATTTATTTATGCTCTATTTTTTTAGTTTCGTTAATATATTGATATGGGAGTTTATTTTGTTTTGTTATAATTTTTTCTCCTAGAAGGTATTCAATTTCATTTCTAGTATTTTTAGCAACTTTTCCTCCAAGATGAGCAACTTTAATATTTTCTTGTAAGCCTTGAGGTTTTCTTTTTTTAGCTAGTCTTTTGTTAACTTCTTCGCTTATATCAGATAAAGATATTTCAATATTATCCATATTATCGCGTAAGGATTCTTTTCGAAGACCTTTAAAGTTTTTATATTCTTTAGCAGTCATTCCTGACCAGGTTTTATATATTTCGTTAGTAAGAATTGCAAACTCTTTGGTGTCTTTAATTCCATTTTCTTCCCATACATCGGTAAGTTCTTTTCGGTCTTGAATACTTTGAAGTCTTTTGGCAATCCATTTTTCGTCATATCCTTTATTTCGATATAAATTAATAGCTTTACTTGCTGCTAAAGAAGGGTCGAATATTTCATCGATTCTTTCTTTACCTAATCTCGCCAGCCATAGTTTAAAAGGTTCGGCATTTTTTGATGGAACTGATTCGATGATTCTAAACATACCTGCAATATCCACAACATCAGTAAGACGATATTTTCCATCTTGGGCTTTTAATTTTAACTGGTGACAATTTGTCACCGTTTCGTTTCCTTCTTCTTTTAACCGTTGTTTTAATTTGTTCCAATATTTCCTATTATCTTTACTTTCTACTAAAGCACCGATGATATCCACGACACTTAGGTAATATTTTTCTTCAGTATTATTCCATACAGTTCTTATTGTTTTGTTATTGAATATTTTGTTAATTAAATACATTTTTTCTTGATTCATAATTATTTTCTCTTTTATATATTTTCGTTTTGTAAAATAAATATAGCAAATATTAGTTCGCGCGTCAAGAGGATATTTATAATAGGGGGATATTTATTTAAAGAAGAAAGGTGTAAAAATTATAGAATAAATAACACATTTAATCATATATATTAATATATTATAAATAATTAACAGTTAATGGTAAAAGCTGCACATTTTTTGACTTTAAATATAAATAATGCTATACTTTTAGTTAGTGGAGGTGCATTACTTTGAAATATTTTAAAAAAGTAATAACACTTGTGCAATTAAGTTGTATGCTAATTTTATTATTAACTCTTGTCAATAGTTCAGGAGTCGTAAAAACACAAGAGATTAATGCTAATTTAAATAAAACAATAGATTTAGTAGCAATGAGTAATAGAATAGAAGAAATAGTAGCTAATGATATATATGCGGTTAAGGAAACGATGATTGGTAGTTTAACGGGTTATGCTGCCGATTGTCCTTTATGTAATGGACATTTAGGATGTACAGGGCAAGATGTACGAGATAAAACGGTAACTTATAATGATAGCGATTATGGGACTTTAAGAATTGTGGCAGCGTCGCAATATAATTTAGCTTGTGGTAGTGTCGTAAAAATAGATTACTCGATGGATGGTAATGATGAGATATATGCCATAGTATTGGATCGAGGAGTAGGTGGCACAGCTCTAGACTTACTAGTAGAAAGTGAAGAATATGCCTATAAATATGTGGGACGACGAAATGTTAGTTACGACGTATTAAGATATGGATGGACAAGAAGCGAGTAGAAACTTGCTTTTTTAAAGAGGTAAGATATGGATTTTGAATTTAAGAAGAGTTTAGGACAAAATTTTTTAAAAAATGAGAAGGTATTAGAAAGAATTGCATCTTTAGGTTCCGATAAGAGTAAACAATTATTAGAGATTGGACCAGGAGCAGGGGCTTTAACTAAGCATTTAGTTAAAAAGGGGAAAGTACTAGCTATTGAAACTGATATTAGATTAAAAGAATATTTAAATAAAATAGATAATTTAGAAGTAATATATGATGATGTTATGAAGGTTGATTTAGAAAATATTTTAGATAAAGATACTATGGTTGTAGCTAATTTACCTTATTATATAACGACTCCCATTATTTCAAAATTAATGGATAATACTAGGGTTAAAGAAATGGTTTTAATGGTCCAAAAGGAAGTGGCAGAAAGAATAGCAGCTAAACCACATACTAAAGATTATGGATATTTTACGGTTTTGGTACAAAGTAGGTTTGATGTTAGTTTAGAGTTTGTAGTAGGAAAAGAAAATTTTATTCCTGTACCAAAAGTAGATAGTGCTGTAATAAAATTAGTTAGAAATGAAAAGATGGATAATAGTTTGCGAGAAAAGTTTGATAAATTAATTAAAGATGCTTTTGCAATGAAAAGAAAGAATTTAAGGAATAATTTAAAGAATTATGATTTAGAAAAAATAGAAGAAGTATTAAATAGGTATAATTTAAATCTACAAGCTAGAGCGGAAGAAGTACCAATAAATGTATTTATAGAAATGAGTAAATATGTTTAGGTATTTCTTTTTATAACCTAATCTTCCACATTACATTGACTTCTGTGGAAGATTAGGTTATAATTATTTTGGTGGTGTTACTATGTTGTATACTTATAAAGAGTTACGATGTAAGTATAAGGCGGATAAAACTATTAAAAAAATGCTTGATAATGAAAGTATTTTTAAAATAGAAAGGGGTATTTATTCTGATAATAAGTATGTTAATTATTTAGATGTTATAAACTTTAAATATCCTAAAGCTGTTTTTACATTGGATAGTGCATTTTATTATCATAATTTGACAGATGTTATTCCTCAAAAGAATGTTTTAGCTATAAAAAGAGATAGTGCTAAATATATTGATTCTAAAGTTAGATTTGTTTCTTATAGTGATAAATATTTTGATTTAGGGAAAGCAACTATGGTAGTTGATGGGGTTAAAATTCAAATATATGATAAAGAAAGAATACTAATTGAATTAATTAGGAATAGAAATACTTATGGATTTGATTATTATAAGGAGATTATAAATAATTATAGAGAATTAAAAAATGAATTAAATATGGAAAAACTATTTCATTATATTAGTAAATTTCCTTTTGAGGAGCATCTATATGACATTATAATGAAAGAAGTGTTTTAATGAATTTAAGAAACGAAGTCCAAAAATATATAGATGCTGGATATTCGGATGTTTTTGCAACGGCGAAAGTTAGCCAAGATATAATACTTTTAAAAATTAGTAAGTATAATATGAGTGATAAGATAACTATTAAAGGTGGAGTAGTTATGATGCAATTATCTAAAGATAAGCGTAGAGCAACTAGAGATTTAGATATTGATTTTATTAAGTATTCTTTGGATAATGAATCGATAAAAAATTTTATTAATAAAATAAGTGATAATGATATAAAATTATTTATTAAAAATATTATTAGTCTTCACCATTTAGATTATAACGGTAAAAGAGTTTTTTTAGGAATTGTGGATAAATATAGAAATAAAATTGAAACTAAAATTGATTTAGGAGTACATAAGGATTTAGATATAGAACAAGAAAAAATGTTTTTTGATTTACATATAATAGATAACAAAGTAGCATTGTTAGCTAATTCTCGTGAGCAAATATTTATAGAAAAGTTAATATCTTTGTTAAAATTTAGAATTGCTTCAACAAGATATAAAGATGTTTTTGATTTATATTTTTTTTAAATGATAAAGAATTTGATAAAGGGAAATGTAAATTATATATTAATAAATTAATATTTTTATCAGCTACTATTAATGTAAATAATTTTTATGAGTTATATAATGTACTAAGTTCGATATTTAGTAATAAACAATTTCAAAATAAATTAAATACTGCTAATAATAATTGGATTGATTTACCTACAAATATAGTTATAGACTATATATTAAATTTTTTCTATAGTTTAGGAAATATTGAAGTTTAAAAGTATATAAGTGTTAGTTAAATGCTAGCACTTTTTAAATGGTATTAAATTAATTTTAAAGCATATAATTTAGTGGTGAGTTAAATGATTAAAAAAGGGGATTATGTAACAAGAAATAGTTATAAGAATGATACTATTTTTTTAGTCTTAAATATTAAAGGGGAAGTAGCTTATTTAAAAGGGGTAGATGTTAGGTTATTTGCTGATAGCGAGTTAGATGATTTAGTAAAAGTAGAAGAACCTAAAGAAACTACGGAAGAAGATGAGAAGGTACGGGAAGAAATACTTGATGATGTTTTAGATCGTAGTGAGTTTTTTTATTTACCGGGTAAAATATTACATATTGATGGGGATAGAGATTATTTAAATAGGTGTATGAAGTTTTATAAAGATGCTAATGTTTATGCAGTAGGGAAAGTTGTAGAGGAGGATACTTTAGCTAAAAATATAAGAGGTTTTTTAGAGGAAGTTAAACCAGATATAGTTATTATTACAGGGCATGATGCTTATTATGAGAAAAAGGGGGTTAAGGAAGATTTAAATAACTATAAGAATAGTAAAAATTTTATAGAAGCGGTTCGAGAAGCAAGAAAATTTGAGAAAAGTCATGAGAAGTTAATTATTATAGCAGGAGCTTGTCAAAGTGATTATGAGGAGTTAATTAAAGCAGGGGCGAATTTTGCTTCGAGTCCGAAAAGAGTAAATATTCATGCTTTGGATCCCGCGATTATTGCTGTATCAGTAGCAATGTGCGAAAGAAATAAAGAGATAGATTTAATTCATCTTTTAGAAAAAACGAAATATGGTAAGGACGGAATGGGAGGAATAATTACGAATGGAACAATGTATGTGGGGTATCCAAGATGAATATAGATAGTGTTAAAAATAAAATTAGTGAATTATTAAATCAAGAAATAGTATTAAGAGTAAGTGCTAATAGAAGTAAGAAATGTTTAATAAAGGGCATAGTTACGGGGATTTATCCAAGACATTTTACGGTTTTAGTGGATGATGGAGTACGAAGTTTTACCTATGCTGATGTTGCCATTGGGGAAGTTTTGATATATAAAGGATAAAAAATGTACGTTAATACTTGCAAAGTTTGGGAAAATGGATTAAAATGTAATTAGAGTTAGCAGATAACTTTAGAAGGAGTCAGAATATGAAAATTACATCAGTAAACGTTCGTAAAATTGAAAAAGAAGGTTCAAGAATGAAAGGAATTGCATCTATTCTTATAGATGATGCATTTGCTGTTCATGACATTAGAATCATAGAAGGGGATAATGGCTTATTTATTGCAATGCCTAGTAGAAAAACTGCTACGGGCGATTATAGAGATATAGCTCATCCTGTTAATCAAGAAACGAGAGCTATGTTAGAAGAAGCAATTAAAGCTGAATACGAAAAAATCGAAGAATAAGACCAGATGGTCTTTTTTTTTCGATAATTCATATAATTTATTGGGTGATACAATGGATAAAGTTATGGATGCTTTAGAAGTATCTAGTAGTGAAGTAAGAGTAATTGATAGAAAAAAGGTAATACTTACAGGACTAAAAAAATTAGTTAGTTTTGATCCGGAAGAATTTTTAATGGAAACTAATTTAGGAACATTACTTTTAAAGGGAGATGGATTAGAAATAATTAAATTAGATACTGTAGATGGTTCGATATCGATAAAGGGACATGTATCAGGTTATAATTATATTGATGGTAATATTAAAAGTAAAAATAATGGATTAGTAGCTAAGTTATTTAAGTAATGGATATTAGATTACAAATATATTGTTTTTTAATTTCTTTTATATATGGTTTAATTGTGGGAATAAGTTCATTGTGGCATTTTTATTTAGTTAGAAAGAAAAGACTAATCGATTATATTTTAACTGCTATGTATGTTTATATAATAGTGGTGTTGTATTTAGTTATTATGTATTATGTTAATAGGGGGATTTTTCATATATATTTTTCTTTCTTTATTATATTAGGAGTATATTTAGGAAGAAAAGTAAAGTTTTTGCAAAAATATGTAAAGAAGAAGAAATGACGTTGACTTCTTTTTTTATTGTATTTATAATTAAGGTAAAGTAGGGGTGATACGCTATGACGAAAACTAGAAAAAAAGCAAAAAAAAGGTTGCTGGGTTTAGCGTGTCTATTTATGGGGATTTTAGGGATATTAATAGCTAGTATTTTTAAAGATTGGGTTACGATATTTAAAAATAAAAAAGAAAGTGTATTACTTTCTTCGAAATATGATACTTTATTAGAAGATGAGATTAAGTTAAATAGCGAGTTAAATAAATTACAAGATCCGGAATATGTTACAAGATATATTAGAGAGAAGTATTTATATTCTAAGGATGGCGAAATAATTATTAGAATACCTGAAGAAGATATAAAGGAGGAATAATCCTCTTTTTTATATGCCCATAGTCATAGTTTCAGGTAATGTTGAGCCACCATCTATAACAAACTCACCAGCGGTTAGATAACTAGATTCTTCACTAGCTAGAAATGCTGCTAATTCTCCTAATTCTTCGATAGTTCCCATTCGTTTCATAGGGATGGCATTAGCTATACTATCTAAAACACTTTGGGGATTTTCTGGATGACTTATTTTAGCCATATTGGTTACCATTGGGGTTAGAATATATCCTGGTAAGATGGCATTAACACGGATATTTTGGTTTACTAAATCGGCTGCTAAACCTTTAGTAAAACCGATTAAAGCAGCTTTAGTAGTAGCATAAGCACATTCCCCACTATCAGCGACTTTAGGTCCAGTAACGGAAGATAGATTTATAATACTGCTTGGTTTTTCTCCACCCATATAAGGAAGAAAGGCTTTGGTTACATTCCAGGTTCCTTTAATATTAATATCAAAGTGATAATCTCTTATTTCATCACTCATATTGGGAAAGGTTTCTAATTTACATACTCCGGCATTATTTACTAAAACATCAATATGTTTGCAGGTATTTCCTACTTGAGAAGCAATTTCTGCTAGTTTGGTTTTATCGCGAATATCGGCTTTACAGCCAATGACTTCATAACCTTGATTTTTAAGGTTATTTACGGTATTATCAAGTTCGTCACTATAATCTATTATTATCACTTTGGCGCCATATTTTAAGAATGTTTTAACTATACCTAAACCATTTCCCATAGCTCCTCCTGTGACAACAGCAATTTTGTTTTGTAATTTCATAATTTATCCCTCTATTCTAATTTAATTCTATCATATATTTTAAAAAAAGTAACTATTTACTAGCTACTAATTTTGCTTTTGTTTCTTCTAATTTATCATTTCTAAAATATTTTATAGAAACTTCTTCCCCAACTTCGTGAGTATATAGGTTATATCTAAATTCTGCAACTGTTTTTATTTTTTTGCCGCCAAGTTCTACAATGACATCGCCTTCTTTTAAACCAGCTTTAGCAGCAGGGCTATTTTTTTCGACACTGGTTAAGACAATACCATATTCTAGTTTATCAGATATTGTTATACCATAATTAAAGTATAGAGCGACACGGTTGTCAATACTTGCAGTACCAACTCCTAAGTAAGGACGGGAAAGTTTTTCACCTTTAATGATTATATCAGCGTATTCAATAGCGTCTTCGATTGGAATAGCAAAGCCCATTCCTTCAACTCCGCTACTGACTAATTTCATTGAGGTAATACCTATAACTTCACCATTACTATTACATAATGGTCCACCACTATTTCCGGAGTTAATTGCGGTATCAGTTTGTAAAACGCGCATTATCCAATCACTACCGTTGTAATTAGAAGTGCTTACTTCAACTTCTCTATCTTTTCCAGATACAATTCCTCTAGTAACACTCCAGCTATAAACATCTGCTAAAGGGGCTCCAATAGCAAAGGTGGTGTCTCCTACTTTGGCATCTACGCTACTTCCTATTTCAGCGACGGTCATATCTTCTTTAGCATCTAAAGATAAGACGGCAATATCAGTATATACATCACTACCTAATATTTCTGTGGTTATTTCCTCGCCATTGGTGAATATTACTTTAATTTTATCGCCACCATCAATAACGTGATGATTGGTCATAATATAAGCTTTGTTATTATCTTTGCGGAATACAAAGCCGGTACCCGAAGCTGCTAAGTTTTCATTTTTAAAGGTTTCGACAACGACGACGGCATCATATATTTTTTCTACGGCATCGGAGATACCTTTTTCATTAACGGTTACTTCTTTTTCCGTTTTATTTATATTATTGATTGTGGGAGCAATATTAGGAAATAATATTATCATTCCATACATAATACCAGCTCCTAAAACACTTCCGGTAATCATAACTAGGATGCCTAGTCCAATTTTTTTCCAAATATTATTTTTTTCTTTCATTTTAATCTACCCTCGCTAACTCTTTATAATTTTCTGGGAATCCCATACTATCTAACATTTTATTTCGAGATATAGTATCTACTTTGCCATCTAATATATCTATTTCATAAGATATTTCATTCATCAATAAGGTAAAATCATCTTTTCTTAACATTCTTTTTAGGATTATTAATAGGGAGAATAAGTCATTTTTTCCATAGATATATTCATTATCCATCGTGGGTATATTAAGTAATTCGTGGTATTTATTATTGGGAATTACGCGTTGAGATCGATGGTTATATAAAATATCTTCATGAGCACAAACATTTCGATAGTTGGCTAATATTGGAAGATAAATAAGCAAGTCTTCAACATTTATTTGGTAAATATCCGCAATTTCTTGTTGATCTTCATATTTTAGGATGGTATAAAATTCTCCAATTATACCAAAAGATAAAACTTTTACAACTATCCATAGAGGGACAAAACCATAGTTATTCATATAATGCATTGTAGCGGTATGTTGGCCTCCATTAATTCTAATTTGCCGTTTCATCTTTTTTAGTAAATCATTTACTTGACGAATTTTATCTTTTGATTGACTAAAATTTTTGGGGTTTAAATAACTTTTCTCTTTATAGCCGTATTTACTAGAAAGAACATAAGAAAAAATACTTTTAGCATTATTTTCGACTATTAAGATATTTTTAAATAAAATGTTTCGAATCTGTCTATCAAAATTAAACATTGCATATATTTCTTCAAAAGTAGTACCAGGAATAAAAACTTTATTCTTTTGACTTTTAATGAATAGATGTCTATAGCCGTTGATAAAGAAATAATTTTCTCTTAATAGAATATCTTTGGCATAATCTATATCATTAATTATTAGTCCTTTATTTTGGAGTATTTGTATCTGTTCATCTAAAGTTTTAAATTCCTTCTTATTCATAGTATCACCTAGTATATACAATTATATCACAGATTACTTAAAAAGCATACTTCTATTTTGTGTAATTTTTATTAGTTTTTTGTGAAAATTTGGTGAAACTATTTATAGTAGTTTATAACACCGGTAGTTATGGCTAGAGCTATTTTTTGCTGGTATTCTTCGGTAATTAAATTTTGTCTTTCGGAATAATTAGATAAAAAACCACATTCTACTAATACACCGGGGACTTTTAATCTTTGATACATATAAATATTAGGGGTTTTCTTTATTTCTCTTTTAGTACTTATTTTATTAAATTCGTTTTGAATACTTAAAGCTATTTCTTTGTTTTCTTTAGTTTTATAGTAGAAGACTTGTCCTCCTTTATATTCTTTATCTTCTAAGTAATTTATATGGATAGAAAGATACATATCGGCTTTACTATTATTAATAAGTTTTATGCGGTTGTCAAAGTCACTTTGTTTTCTTCTTGTAGCGGTGGGGTTGCTTAAATCATAATCTCCATCTCTAGTTAATATGATGCTTGCTCCTTTTTTTATTAATTCTTTTTCAAGTTTTTGGCCGATGGCAAGGTTTAAATCTTTTTCTAATATTCCGTTAACTATAGTTCCTGGGTCTTTGCCACCGTGTCCAATATCAATAATAATAAGTTTACCTGATAAGGGTAGGAGGGCAAAGACTCTTATACTTGATACCATAGTTAATATTAAAATTCCAAATATTAAAATACTAATCTTTTTCATAGTAAATAGTATGCAGATTTTATTAATTTACTTCTATTTTAATTAATTTTTTAGATTTTTCTTCTGGATTTTTTGGCTATTTCAAACTTTGGATAAGCTTTATTTAAACGACGATATAAAATACTATTTTTCTCTAACCATTTTGTAACACGTTTTTTTATAACTTCAGTATTATCAGTTTTTTGAGTATTTATTTCTCCTCTAATACTATTCATAACTTTAAAGGATATAATATTATCAATGATATAAGAAATAAATAAAATTATAGCTAAAATATTTCTTATTATCGAAGGGATCATTTTAACTATTCCTAAAACTAAGGGATTTAGTATATAAACAATAAATGTACCTAGTATACCAAAAGGAAGCATTGTTTCTAAACAGATTCGTCCGTTGATGTTAAACTTTTTATTAGAATAATCCCACCATCTAGCTTTAAACATTTTTTCCATTATATAGGATGTAAAATATTCTAATAAAGAACATATTAAAATAGATTTTAAAAATACTGATAAGATATCCGTCGTCGCATTACCAATTAAGAATAAAATACCTAAGACGCCGTATCCATATATGGGACATATAGGTCCTAATAAAAAACCACGGTTTACTATTTTCTTTTTACTTATAAAAATTAAACTTACTTCCATTAACCATCCTAGAAAAGAATAAATTATAAATAGAAGGAAGAATATTACTACTTTATTCATTACTACATCTCCATTTACTAATTATAATACAAAATGTGAAACATTTTTATCTATTTTGTTTCACGTTGAATGTTAATATAACATTTTTCTTTTAAAAATTTTTTAGCTTCGCTAATGTTTTTACCTTCATAGTAGGAAATAAGTATTTTTTTGAATTCTTCGGTTAAATCCTCGGGTATAACAATAATTCCTTTCCCTTTAGATATTAAATAGTGATTAGAAAAAATCACGGCAGTTCTCTTATTTCCATCAATAAATACTTGTTTTTTCATAACATATAATAAAAGATCTATAGCTATATCAACTATACTTTTTGAGGAGTTTAAAATTTTATTTAAATCTTCTTTAATAGCACTTTCAATAGGTAATGCTGGTTTCCATTTTGTTCCTCCAATAGATACAGGAACATCTCTTAATTTTCCGGCGGTATAATATAATCCTTCTTCTACCAATTTATTTATCTCGCACAAAATATTAAAATCTGTATTAGTTAATAAAACATTCTTGTTTAAGATAAATTCCCATGCATGTTTTAAATTTATCACTTTTAAAACATCTTCGGAAGTCAGATTATTTACTTTTCCTCCATTAATTATATTTTCAGTATCAGCAAAGGTTGTGGTAATGCCTTCTAAAATGGCTTGTTTATATATAGTATCTACTAAATGTCTTTTAGCAAAATCAATATTCTTAATTATTTTAATATTTAGATCTTTATCAATATAATTTAAATTTTGTAATTTTTTATCTATTTCTTTTATTTCCTTTTTTAATTCTTTTACTTTAATATTATTATATAAAACTAAATTATGTAAATCTTTTGAATATTCCCCTATATATTTAGTAATTAATTTTCCATTATTTCGATAGTGAACGTATAAATATTTATGAGATTTTTTATCTCTTATTTCTACTGAACCATATACTAAATTTTCTAATTCTTTTTCATATGTTTCTTTTTTATTTAAAAGAGATAATATTTTAACTTGATTTTCCATGTTTTTCACCTTTTCTATGTGAAACATTGCTTGTTTTATAAGAATGATTTTGTTTCACATAAGTATTATATCATAAAAAATAAAAATGTGAAACATTTTTTAAAAGTTTTCATCGTTTTGTTTCACATTTTTGTTGTTAGTTCTAATGCTAGAGTTATGATTTTTTCTTTATCGGATAATCTAGCAGTATTATCTAAGCTGCGAGGGTCCCATTTTATGCCATCTAGATTATCAGCAGCATAGAAGAAGTAAAATAGTTCTTTATTTCTAAATTTAGCTACTGCACTCATAGCGGAACACTCCATTTCCACACAAATACATCCTTGTTCTTTTCTTTTTAATACTTTACTTCTAGTTTCTCTATATGGGGCATCTGTTGTCCAAGTTTTTCCTATGGTATAAGAAATATTGTTTTTCTTTAATATTTCTATAAATTCAGCCATATATTTTTCATTAATACTTACTTCATCACTAGATTTTAGATAATGGTAACTAGTTCCTTCATCTCTTAGAGCACTAGTAGGAATAATAATTACTAAGTCATCAATAGTACTATCTAACACACCGCAAGTTCCAAAGACGATTAATTTTTCTAATCCCATTGCTAATACTTCTTCATAAGCTACTGTGCAGGCTGGTGCTCCGACTCGGGACATAAACAAAGCAATATCTCGATCTTTATAATTAATTTTATAAATTGGAATTTTACCATTAGCAGTAGAGTTGTATGCTATTATTTCTCCTTTAAATAATTTTACATATTTATCAATTAAGTCATTGGCGAAGCAAGTAATTCCAATTTTGGGAAAATTAGGAATAACATTTTCTACTTCATAAGGATCAAAAGTAGAAGTTTTACATTCATCAAAATCATTTAATAACATTTCTATCACCACTTATTTAGATTATATTAAATAATAGGCATGCAAAAAAGTCCAATTATTGGACTTTTTTGGGAACTTTGAATTTTATTATTTAATCAATAAAAAACGCCTAAGGGGCAGCGTACTTAACATACGCTTAGCATTTAGCTACCTACCTCAGGTCTTGTAAGAATATCCTAACATAAAATTTCTTTTATGTCAAATATTCTTATTAATATTATATTCAATTTTTTGAATTCTACCCTTAATCTTATGACCAGGAAATAAACTTATTCTGAAGTTTTTACTTTTTAAATATGGTATAACTTTTTTTACTATTTTTTTATCCTTATAATAATTATAGAATGTATTAACTATTAAATCAGCTAATTGGACACCAAAATTTGTTGCAGAATCATAATATATTATTTTAAAATTAAAATTTTCTAAGCAAAATTCGGTTTTTAAATATGTTTCTAAATTATTTAAATCTCCTACTCTTATATTTCTATTATCAATACTAATAATAAAATCTATATCATTGTTTATTTGGTTTAAATTTAATAAGGGTATAATACAATCTTTAAATAGAATTTTTACGGCATAATTAAAAAATATATTTGATTCTATTATTTCTTTTCGCATAGAGGATTTTTCAAAAATTTTTACACAGCCATAAAAAGTATCAATATCTTGTATTTTATTAAAAATGTTTATTTTTTCTTCATTTATCATATTATATGATTTTATTTCTTTATTTAAAGGAATATTTCTACTATCTTTAATACTTTTATTAATTCTTTTATAAAAGGAGGTTACTTTATTTTTATCTTTTAAAAAGACAAAATATCCACCGACCGCAAAATATTTTGTATTGCTATTTTTATGAATCGAACCACTTTCATCTAAATATACATATATTTTCATAACATTCCTCCTTTAAAGATATAGTACTAAATTTTTGATGTAAAGTTCATAATAAGTAAATTTATTTTGTGATTTAGCAAAACAAAAACCCTATAATACTTAAGATTATAGGGTATAAAAGAAAACTTTGAATATTAACGTTTACTAAATTGAGGAGCTCTACGAGCTTTTTTAAGACCATATTTCTTACGTTCTTTAACTCTTGGATCTCTTGTAACAAAACCTTCAACTTTTAAGATTTTACGATAAGAACCTTCTCCTGTTTTATTACCATCAAAAGCCATTAGTGCTCTAGCAATACCTAATCTAATTGCACCTGTTTGGCCAGAGAAGCCGCCACCTTTAACGGTAACATCGATATCGAATTTATCTTCATTACCAGTTGCTACTAAAGGTTGTTTTAAGTCCATTACCAAAGTTTGATAAGGCATATATTCATTAACATCAACACCGTTAACAGTAATTTTACCGCTACCTAGGGTCATTCTTACTTGGGCAGAACTTCTTTTTCTTCTACCGCTAGCACTCCATACTTGTTTTGTTGTCATATTCCTATACCTCCTTATTTAACTTCCATAACTTCTGGTTTTTGAGCACTATGGTTATGGTTCTCATCGGCATATACAAATAACTTTTTAGCCATTTGGTTTCCTAATTTATTATGAGGAAGCATACCTTTAATTGCTCTTTCAACCATTTCACAAGGATAAGCACTAATCATGGTCTTAGCATTTCTTTCTCTAAGTCCTCCGGGATATCCACTGTGATTATAATACATCTTATCTTCTAACTTATTACCAGTTAGTTTAACTTTAGAGGCATTAATGACAATTACATAATCTCCACAATCGACATAAGGAGTATAAGTAACTTTGTGTTTTCCTCTTAATACAGTTGCTACTTGAGTAGCTAAACGTCCTAAGGTTTTATCTGTTGCATCAACAACATACCATTTACGTTCAACGTTTTCTTTTTTTTGCATAAATGTTTTCATATAATTCCCTTTCATTTTTCTTACTCACTTAACCTTCCCACAGTTAAGCCCCTAGAAAAAATAAAATGTACCATTTAAAATTATATGAGAAAGATAGGTAAAAGTCAACAAAAAATAGCGAATTTTAGTACTATTTTATTTATTAATACTTCTTTTTACTGAAATATCATATCTACTTGGACCACTAATTACTTTACCATCGAGATTAAATCTAGAAGCATGACAGGGACAATCCCAGGTTTTTTCTACTTCATTATAGATTAAATTACATCCTAAATGAGGACATTTTCTTTTAACAATATGTTTAGTACCATTTAAAGTTACGGAAGCACTATTTTTTTTATATGCGACTTGAGGATTTTTATATAGCATACTACCAAGATAAGCATATGAGTTGGTAAAAATATTTTTTCCCCATTTAATAATACGATAAATACCCATATTTCTTTTAGGGGCGAAGAGCTTACTATAAATATTTTCTTTTCCTAGTATTTCATCACTAACAATTTTTGATGCAATACTGCTTCCGGCCATACCCCAGGTATTATAACCAGTTAAAATATACATATTTTCCTTTATCTTTCCAGCATAAGGGATACCATCTATGGTCATAATATCGGTGTTACTCCATAGGTAAGTAGAATTGGATGGTAAAGCTTTAAATTTTTTAGAGGGATTAAAGTTTAATCCTAAATTGTGGGATTTTTCTAGTTTAAGTAAGTAGTTTTGGTAATAACGATAAGACATGGTGGGTTTGGTATAGGTTATACCATTAGTTGCTTTAGGTTGGGTTGTTTTTATAGCACTTATATAAGATTTTTCGATATCTACATTAAGAGGAAAAACCATGGGAAAGATAAAGTAGGGATAAAATCCTGCAAAGACGACGGTTTGGCATTTAATGGTTCCATTTAAGGTTTTAACTAAATAGGTATGGTTTTTCTTTGTAATATCATATACTAAAGTATTTTCATAAATGGGATTATTTAGGGTATGTAATAAGCCATCAAGATATTTTAGCGGGTGAAATACATAGCTATCTTTACATACTAAGGTATTTTTATCTTTAAGATAAATGTTGGGGTTATGATAAATATTTTTTAATTCTTTTAAATATTTTTGATCTTTATTATTGGCGGTTAGGTAAGCGGTATTTTTTTCTAAATCACAAGCAATCATTTCCTGGGAAATTATTTTCCGGGAAATATCAACACCTTCTTGGTAAGCTTTGGCTAATTTTTGGGCAGCAGAAAAGCCTTTTCTTTTTTTGACTTTTATTAAGATGTTATCTAAAAAATAGGTTAGTTTTCCGGTAGTTCTACAGGTTATACCGCTTCCTAAAGTATTTTTTTCGACTAAGACGATGTTTAAGTTACTATTTTTTAAATGATAAAGAAGATTTAAACCACTAATTCCTCCTCCAATTATTAAGATATCACAGGTTATATCTTGGGTTAATTTTGGATAAGAGGGTAGTTTATAATCGCTCCAAATAGAGGTATTTTTCATTAATATCACCTCTATTAGTATGAACATTAATTTTGGTAATAAACCTCCATTAGATATAAACCACAAGCGGGAGCGGTGGGAACATTTTGGGTGATATTTTTATTTAGTAAGTCTTCTAAGATATTTTCTTCCCATTTTTTCTTGCCAATCATTAATAGGGTACCAACAAGGTTACGAACCATATAACGGTAAAAGCCTTTACCATAAAAGTCAAAGATAATTTTATCTTCTTTTTGGGTTATTTCGATTTTAAAGATATTACCTTCATAGTTATCTCTATAACCGGCGGTAAAGTTATGAAAGTTATGTTTTCCGATTAATTTTTTACTAGCTTTTTGCATTAATTTAAGATCTAGGGGATCTTTTATTTGGTAGGTATATTTAGCATAGAAAGGGTCGAAGGGCGAAGTTTTAACGATATAACGATACCATTTACCTGTAGCTTTTAAACGAGCGTGAAATTTATGATCGACTTCTTTTATATTAAGTACTTGAATATCATTAGGAAGCATTTTATTTAGGACATATTTTAGTTTATTTGGGAGTATAGGAATGGTTAAGTCAAAGTGAATAGTTTGACCTTTAGCGTGGACACCGGCATCGGTTCTGCCAGCACCTTTTATTACAACTTCTTTTTGTTCTAAAATACTTAAAACAGTTTCTAATTCTTGTTGAACACTACGTTTTTGTTTAAGTCTTTGGAAGCCATAGAAGTTACTTCCATCATAGGTTATGGTAGCTAGAAATCTCATACGACATCACGATATATGGCCTTTAATAATTCTTTATTATCGGTATAAGGTAATATATCCCTTCCTAAACTTCTTATGTAGGTTATAAATTCTACGATATTGGGCATTTCTAAATATTTATATAGTTTTTCATCATATACCCAGTTGGAGTTTTCATAAACTAATTTTCCATTATGGATAACGATTATTTTATCAACAAAGTTGATGGCATATTCAAGGTCATTACTAATAACAATTATTTGTTTATGGTATTTTTTATGAAGATTAGTAAAGAGTTTTTTGAAGTCTTTCTTTTCTTTATCATTAAAACCTTTTTCAAAGTTATCTAAGATAATTACTTTGGGATTATATACTAATATAGCTGCTAAATTAACTTTTTTTCTTTCAATATAAGATAATTCATCTACTAAACGAAATAGATAATCGTTATTAAGTCCAACGATTAGTAAAGCTTCTTTGATTCTATCATCTCTAAGTTCTTCTTTTCCTTTAAATTTATCATAGTAATATTTTAGTTCATCATAAACGTATTTCATTTTGATATTTTTATTCATGGTATGACCAACGAATCCAATATCTTTTCGAATAGCACATTTATCGATAGCGTTATTACTTTTAATAGTAGTATCTCCTATAATAATACTTCCTTTACTTACTCTTTTACTTCCTACGAGAAGTTTTCCAATGATGGAGTCGATGTTACCACATACCATAGTAATATCTTTTTCATTAAAGGTATAATTTATATTATCTAGTAAGATTCTTTCAGTACTTAATCCTTTATTTTGTAAGTAACTTACATTATCAAATTTTATTTCCATACATCTTTCACCAACCCATCTTTATCTAAATAGATTTTATCAGTAAGGTCATAGTATCCTAATTGAATAGATAAATCTATTATAAATGGTAAATTATAACCTAATCTTTTAAAGATTTTTTCTTCTTTAAATACTTCGGGAATATTTCCTTCTAGGATAACTTTACCTTTATATAAACAGTATAAATATTCAGTATCTAAGCTAGTTTCTAGGTTACTAGTAATATTAATAATAGTTATTTTATTTTTTTTACAGTATTTATATATTTTCTTTTGGGTACTTTTATTAAATTCTTCTAGAGTATTATCGAGTATTAAGAAGGGAGGTCTTTCAATTAAAGCACATACTATTTTAAGAAGATAACTTTCTATTCGACCGAGTCTTTCTACTTCAAGATTTATAATAGGAAAGATATTAAATTTATTAAGTAAAGTTTCTAATAGGTCTTTTTTTTCTTGAACTTCTAATGTATTTTTACTTAAACTATGTAGTATTTCTTCTTTAACTTTTTTTCTTTTAAATTTTAGTTCTTTATCTATAACTTTATAATATTTGGAAAGTAAACGAAAATTATCGTCATTGACGGGAATGCCGTTTATTTTTAAATCTCCTTTATAGGGAAGTTTATGTTCGATAATTCTTATGATAGTGGTTTTACCACTATCACCAATGATTGTTATAGGATGTCCTTCTCTTACTTCTAAAGAAAGATTATTTAGAATGGTTACTTTAGTATTTTGATAACTAATGTTATTTAGAACAATACTTTTCATTTCTTTCACCTAACTAGCTATTATACTATAAATTCTTTAAAAGAAAAGAAAAAAGTAAGGATATTGATTTATTTAAGAAAATAAATTATATTTAATAGTAATGGGTGATGATATGAAAATAGATATAACGGAGTTAGATAAGTATAATTTATTAGGTTATGATAGAGAGTTAAGAAGTTTTATTATGAATTTTATTGATAAGTTATATCCGTTATCTAGTAATGATATGGCAGAGGTATTAGAGGGAAAGGAAACACTTAAAACAAGGGAAAGAAAGTATGTAAGAGGGTTATTGTTAGAAATAAAGGATGAGATAATAGATAGGGAGTTAAAGTTAAGAAAAGAAGATTTAAAGAAGAGTTATTTAAATGATACTATGAATTATGAGATTAAGAAGAGTTTGGAGTTTAAAAAAGAGATGTTAGATATGGTAAAAGAAAGATATGTGGAAAAGAAGAATAGAAAGTTATAGAAGGTAAAATAACTTTTTTCTTTTTTTAAAATAAGGTATAATTATTTATAGAAAGAACGGGTTAATATGGAATATAGAGAACTTAAAGATTTAAGTTTAGTTTTGGAAGATAAATTAAATAATATTAGGAGGTCGCTTTGACTTATCTGTAAAAGAAGAAAGAATTAAAGAGATTGAATTATTAATGGAGAAGGAAGACTTTTGGAGTGATATGAGTAAGGCTTCTTTACTTAATAAGGAGTTAGCAACTTTAAAAAAAGAGATTAAAGATACACAAGATGTGACGAATAGTTTTTATGATTTAAAAGAATATTTAGAATTAGTAAAAGATGATATAGAGTCTTTAGAGGAAGTAGAAAGTAATTTTAAAGAAATAGATAATAAATTAAATGAATTAGAAGTTACTTGTTTTTTAAGTGGACCTTATGATAATTTAAATTGTTTTTTAGAGATTCATCCGGGAGCAGGGGGGACAGAATCTTGTGATTGGGCGAGTATGCTTCTTAGGATGTATAAAAGATTTTGTGAAAGAGAAGATTTTAAGTGTGAAGTAATTGATGAGCAAAAAGAAGATCCGGCAGGGATTAAGAGTGCAACGTTAAAGATAAGTGGGTTAAATGCTTATGGATATTTGAAATGTGAACAAGGAGTACACAGATTAGTACGTATTTCACCTTTTGATGCCAATAAAAGAAGACATACATCTTTTGCATCAGTGACGGTAACGCCAGAGTTTGATAAAAAAATTGATATTGAAATAAATGAAAGTGATTTAAAGATAGATGTATATCATAGTAGTGGGGCAGGAGGTCAGTCGGTAAATACATCTAATTCGGCGGTAAGGATTACGCATTTACCATCTAAAATAGTAGTTACTTGTCAAGTAGAAAGAAGTCAGTTAAAGAATAAAGAAATGGCTTTAAATATGTTAAAATC
>CANQHW010000002.1 GCA_947623855.1 uncultured Bacilli bacterium
CATCTTTTCCTCTTAAATATTCATCATAATACTTTTCTAAGCCACTCACCCCCACATAATCATTCATTTTATAACCCTTTTTTAAATAATCCTCCACTTCTTCTTCCGGTATTAAAGATACTTTTCCTAAAATACTTTGTAATTCTGGATACTTATACTCTCTAATATAACTCTTCTCACAAGTAACCCCTGTTATATCCCTTTCAATAATACTTGCACATTCTTCATCACTAATATTTTTTACTAAAGTTTTCCCTTCATAATAATAACCTTCATTCATTTTATAATAAATCATAATTTTCTTTTGCATCTCTAAATCATACTCATTTAACAATTTATCACTAACTTTATTCATAAGTATTTCTTTTAATTTATCTTTATCTATTAACCTATATTCATAATCGTGTAACTCTTTCTTTGTTAATAAACTTTTAATATCATGATTATTTAAATAAAACTCTTTTATTTTATCTTTATCTATCTCTACCTCTACATACTCTTTTAAAATCTCAGTTATTTCCATTTCTTTTTCCTTAGTATAACTACTATTTTTATAATAAACAATATTATTTTCATAAGTATTATCTACTAATACAACCCCATTTCGATCTAAAATCTTTCCCCGCGGCGCATTACTACTCGTAATTAATAACTCATCCTTACTACGATATAAATGCATATATTCTTCATGATTAATTATTCTTAAACTAATAATCTTAAAACTAAATATTAAAAAAATAATACTTACTAAGATTATTGCTACCTTCTTCATAAAATTCACCATTATTAGTATTTACCATCCAAAAATCTTCATACAATATTATAGAGGTGAAAAATGTATAATATAATTGAAAAATATATCCAAAAAATGACTATCGAAGATATTAACTCATTTGCTTTATCTAAAAATATTAATTTAAATGATAAAGAAACCATCTTTATCTACGGATTTATTAAAAAAAACTATAAAGAAATATTAGCTAATCCTAGTATGTTAAATATTGATAGATATAAAAATTACTTTAGTGAAGAAAACTTCCCTAAAGTAAAAAAACTAATTTTAGAATACTATTCCAAATATAAAAATTATCTATAATAAGCTCTAATCTTCTCTAAAATATCTTTATCAAATATTTTATTTTTAATCATTTCTATTTCAAACTTATATGGCGGATATAATCTTTCTTTATCCCCATCAAAGTTTCCTATATAAGGTGTTTCTAGTATTTTAGGAACACCTTCTAATTTGGAATTATAAATAATCTTAATTAAATTATCAAAACCAATCGTTCCAAAGCCAATATTTTCATGCCTATCTTTATGTGACCCTAATTCATTTTTACTATCATTTATATGTATACAATGTATTTTATCTATTCCAATTAACTTATCAAACTCTTCTAAATAATCATCAAATAAACCCATATCAATCCCCGAATCATTTAAATGACAAGTATCTAAACATACCCCAATTTTATCTTTTAATTTAACCCCCTCTATTAAAGTTTTTAATTCTTCTAAATTGGTATTACATTCACTACCTTTCCCCGCCATGGTTTCCAGTAGTATCATCGTATAATCATCTTCCATAATTATTTTATTTAAAGCTTCGATAATATTCTTAAGCCCCTCACTCTTACTAATACCTACCGCACTTCCAGGATGTAAGACCATATATTTAATTCCTAACTTCCGACATCTTTCTAACTCATTTTTAATAAAATTAATACTAAAATTAAATTTATCTAAATCACTTTTATTAGCTAAATTAACTATATAAGGAGCATGACATATAATATCATCACTATTAATATCCTTCTCTTGCATTAATTCTTGAGCTTTTAAAGTTAAATCCGTATCAATATCTTTCCTTATCGTATTAGTTGGAGCTCCTGTATAAAACATAAATGTATTTGCACCATAACTTAAAGCTTCCTCTAAACTTCCTAATAACCCATCTTTACCATAAGATACATGACTACCTATTTTTAGCATACTTCCACCTCATACCTTAAAATTATACCATATTCTACAATATTTTTAAACTTTCTTAACTTAAAAATACTTATATTTTAAGTAAATTTAGGTATATAACATCTTAATATCTAATTTGTCCATAGTAAATATTTTTACTTGCATTTTTCTTCCTTATCCTACATATAATACTTACTAAGGAAGGTTTGATATGAAAAACAATTTATTAAAAAATTTATTTTATTTATTTTTTCCTCTAATAATCGGTTCCCTCGTAGGTTTTATCATCGCTCCCTATATTGATTATTCTAAGTTAGCTAAACCACCCTTTGCTCCTCCTAAAATACTCTTTCCTATCGCTTGGAGTATCATCTATCTTTTATTAGGGATATCTTATTATGTCTTAAATAAAAAACAAGACGTTACTTCTTCAGAAAGAAAAATCTATTATACCCAATTAATAGTTAACTATCTATGGAGTTTTATCTTCTTTGTCTTTAAACTTCGTTTTCTTGCTCTATTATGGATTATCTTATTAGATGTCTTAGTTTATTATCTAATCCTTATTTTCTATAATAAAAATAAACTAAGTTCTTATCTTAACATCCCCTATGCTTTATGGATAACTTTTGCTACTTATCTAACCCTTGGAATATTTTTATTAAATTAAAACCAATAATAAATTCTATAAATTATATACCCTATATAATAAGTTAATTTAAGTAATAATCTTTCTCCTAAATTAGCTTTATTATAATTTTTTTCAAAATAATACTGACTTTGTTTTTGTAATTTATATTTCTTTAATCTCTTAACATTTTTATCAATTGTTAAAGCATGATTATGAATAACCTTTACCGAATTATCAATAACCATATATTTTCCCATTCTTTTTGTTTTAACTCCCAAAATATTTTCTTCATAATATAAAAATACTTTCTCATCAAAATAATTAATATCTTTTAAATGTTTAGAACTAACCATAAAGAAACAACCCGATACTACCTCTACTAAAGAAAAAGATTTATTATAATAATTATCTTTATAATAAATTTTTTTTTGAAAAAATTTATAAAAATACGGAATATTAAATAATATTTCTTGCCCTGGAGTAGGAATCTTCCACCCTCTATTTAAATGCTTACCTTCTACAATCACTGGAGAGGCCACTACTACATCATCTTTAAGATCGGCATTTAACTTTTTAATCACTTCTTCTTCAGGTATAATAATGTCGGCATTAGAAAATATAATATTAATATCTTGATACTTATCTATTAAATATTTTGCCCCCTTATTTAACCCCGCACTATAACCTTTATTTTCTTTTTCTTGAATAATAGTTAACTTTTTAAATTTAATTTTTTCTAACTCTTTAACTGAATCATCTATCGAAGCATTATCTACTACTACTATCTCTTTTAAAACTTTATAATCTTTAATATTATCTAATAACTTCTTAGTATTATTAAAATCATTATAATTAACAATAACCATTCCTATATTCATATCTCTTCTTCTCCTTTATTATTCATAATCATTCCTAAAATAAATCCCCCACTTGGAGATGTCAAAACATGTCCTGCTAAAAACGCTATTCCTAAAGCTAAAATAATATTAAACTTTACTTTTCCTCCCCCTTTTAACCATATAAACCACGGAATAATAAATATGATAAATCCTAAAATCCCTGCTCGATATAAAATATCTAAAAAATCCATTTCAATTACTTTATCTTCTTTTCCCAAATAAGTATACCCAATACCTAATACTTTAGAAAAAAACTTACTATCATAATATCTTTCTCTTACTTCTTTTAAATAAGTTAACCTATCCGAAAAAATAAATCTATTTAAAAACTTATAATCAAATACATCATCAATACTATCTACTCCTAAATAATCTAAATGAATCATAATATTCTTAAACATATTAGTTTTAGGTAATATAATAAAACTAAATCCAATTATTCCTATTAAACTAGTTATTAAAATACTCTTTTTTATTCTTATTTCTTTCTTTTTTAACTTTCTTCCTAAATAATACCCAAAACTTAATACTAAAGATATAACTGGTATCTTACTACCTATTGTAAAATACACTATTACAGTTAATAAAAGAACTAAAATTCTATAACCTATTTTCTCTTTAGAAGTAACATATCTTACAATATAAATACTACTCATCGCCAGTATGGCTCCCACTTCATTCGCTGAATTAAACCATCCAATCATCCCCACTTTTCCTTGTGTATAAGCCGGAAATGATACCATCAAGACCATTGGGATAAAAATAAGTAACATATATATACAACTAACATATACATAATGTTTATAATTAAAATTAAAATCTATATTATTTAAACAAACTATGAGTAATGGAAAATAAAATATTTTAAAAATATTTTGTAACTCCCTAAATATAACTGTATTTCCTTTTAAACTAATTGTTAAAACCATATAAGAAAATAAATATATTGCTACCACTAAAAAATAAATTATATTTTGTTTAAAACGTTTTTTAAAAACCAATAAAATATCTAGCATTAAAAATAATAAGATTCCACTTCTTACTATTACTCCTGCAGATATATCTATTTTAAAGACATTTAAAGATAACGAAGTTGCTAAATCAATAAAGGGATTTAAATAAAGAAGGATTAGTAATAAACAAGACATCTTCTTATTCTTCGTCATCTTTGCTCACCTAATTTAATTATAAATTATTTACTCTAAAAAAGAAAGTTTTAATTTTTTTCTTTTTTTAAAACTAATTTTAAAGGTTTATCTTTATTAGCATAATAATAATCCGTATCTAAAACATCATAAAGAACTTCTTTTAAATGTTTTTTATCATATTTCTTTTCATCAAATACTACTTTATCTTTTTTAACATTAATTAATCGATAACCATAATCTACAATAACAATTAACTCGCAAAGAATAATTGGTACTGCTAAAACATTAGCAATCTCACCTATCGGAACATTAACTAATTTAGCTAATAAATTATTATTAATAAAATCTGTAATAAAACTTATTCTAGGTACACTTATCCCAATAGCATTTAACATATCACGTAACCCTGGTATATCCAAAGATAACATTCCTAAAGTAACCCCAATACTTAAAGGCCACATTTTAATCTTCCCTGTCATCCGTGATTTTAAAACACTATTATATTTATAATGTAAAACATTTATTAATCCAATAGTTGTTTCACATAATAATGGTACTATAAATATCGGATTAGCTAAAGCTAATATTCCTAAACAAACTATCCCCAATAATTTGTCCGCCATAACATCTAGAAAAGACCCCAACATTGTTTCAATATGCAGCCCTCTTGCCATCTTTCCATCAATAAAATCCGTTAAAGCTAATCCCGCCATCGTAATAGAGGTAACGATTGCTCCATAAGTAAGATAAATAGGTATTAAAAATATCGCCCCTATTCCTCTTAAAGCTGTAAGTGTATTAAGTATTATTTTTAATTTTAATTTCTTAATCTTTTTAGTCTTCATAAACCCTCACTCATTTACAATTAAATCTTTAATTTTATTACCATCTACTCCATTTAAAAACGCCCCAATATCCATTTCTTTTTTCCCAAATGGTTTTATTATATCAATAAAATATATTCCATTAGCACAAGAAATGCCCATCTTCTTTTTACCTTCTATTACCACTTTTCCTACCTTTTTAATACTTCCTTTTTCCAAATGTCCTTTAACTATTTTATGTTCTTCTCCTTGTAAAGTAAAATTAGCATAAGGATGATCATATAACCCTCTAACTAATCTATCAATTTGCTCTCCCTCTTGCTTAAAATCAATTCTTTCTTCTTCTCTTTTTATAGTATAAGCATAAGTTGCTTGCGTCTCATCTTGTTTTATTCTCTTACTCGTTCCATTAATAATACTTGGTAAAGTTTCTCTTAAAAGTTCCGCCCCCATCTTACTTAAAGTATCATGTAAACTCTTATAAGTCTCATCTTTCTTTAATTCATAACTTTTAAAACTAATAATATCTCCCGTATCCATATGTTCATCCATATACATAATCGTTACCCCACTTAACTTTTCTCCATCCATAATGGCATGTTGAAGCGGTGCTCCTCCCCGAAGCCGTGGTAAAAGAGAAGCATGAACATTAATACACCCTAATCTCGGACACTCTAAAACTTCCTTCGGAATAATTTGTCCATAAGCGCACGTAATAATAAGATCCGGTTTTACTTTCATAATTTCTTGATAATCTTCCCTAATCTTTTTAGGTTGAAAAACAGCGATATCATTTTTTAATGCTACTTCTTTAATCAAAGAAGGCGTTATAACTCTTTTCCTTCCCACTTCTTTATCTGGTTGAGTAACAACCATTACTACCTTATAATCTTTGATTAAACTTTCTAATACTGGGACCGCAAATAAAGGTGTCCCCATAAACACTATTTTCATTTAAATCCTTTCTAAATATGTAAAGGATTATTATCTATTTCTAAATAAACATCCTTATCTCCCACATATCTTTTATCTAATTCTCTTAACGTATTATCTAATTTTTTATCATATTGATATTTTAAAATAATTTGGAAACGATAAATATTATTAACCCGAAACAACGATGCCGTCGTAGGTCCTAAAATAATGGTCTTATCTTCTAAATTACGACTTAAAAAATTTTTAACCTTTAACGCTTCTCTACTTGCTTTATCATAATCTTTACTACTTATTCTAATACTTACTAAATAATAATATGGCGGATACGAAAGTTTTTTTCGTATCTGCATCTCATAGTTATAAAATTTATTATAATCTTGTTTCCTAACACATTCAAGTGTAAAATTATCTGGATTAAAAGTTTGAATAATAACTTCTCCTAAAGTACTACTTCTACCCGAACGTCCTGCTGCTTGCGTAAGCAAGGCAAAAGTTCTTTCACTACTCCTAAAATCTGGAATATTTAAACTCGTATCAGCATTAATTACGCCTACTAAAGTAACCTTAGGAAAATCTAATCCCTTACTAATCATCTGCGTTCCTAATAAAATATCATACTTCCCCTCTTTAAAATCATTGATAATTCTTTCATGACTTCCCTTTAACGTTGTAGTATCTACATCCATGCGTATAATCCTCGCTATTGGAAACATCCTTTTTAATTCCGTTTCTAACTTTTCAGTTCCTAATCCCAAAAAATTCAAAGATTTCTCATGACAAGCTGGACATTCATCACTTTTTATAATACTTGCTCCACAATAATGACACCGTAAACTATTACTAGATTTATGATAAGTTAAAGAAATATCACAATTCGGACATTTATAGGTATACCCACAATTTTGACAAGTTACAATCGTAGAAAAACCTCTTCTATTTAAAAGTAAAATTATTTGCTCATTCTTACTTAACCGATCATATATCTTAGTTTGTAATAAAGAACTAATATAGGGATTACGCTTCCGCATCTCCATCGCCATATCTACTAAAGTAACTTCTGGTAATAACGAAGACCCCACTCTTTTATCTAAAGTTACTAACTTATAAACCCCTTTCTGCGCCCGAGCCATAGTTTCTAAAGACGGAGTTGCACTTCCTAACAATAAAGGACAATTATTATATTGTGCTCGAAACTTTGCCATATCTAAAGTATGATACCTTGGCATCGTCTCCTGTTTAAAGTTTTCTGAATGTTCTTCATCAATAATAATAATTCCTAAATCTTTTATAGGAGTAAAAACCGCACTCCGTGTTCCAATAACAATACTTACCTCTCCCTTTAAAATACGTTCATATTCATCTTGTTTTTCTCCTAAAGATAAAGAACTATGAAATATTGCTACTTCTCTACCAAATACTTCATAAAACCTTTTAACAATCTGTGTTGTTAAAGTAATCTCAGGTACTAATAACAAAGCTTTCTTCTTATTTTTAATTACCTCTTGCATCAAAGTCATATAAATTTCCGTCTTCCCCGACCCCGTAACACCATATAATAAGATTGTTTCATAAGTATTTAAATATTTCTTAATCTCCTCGTATGCTTTACTTTGTGCTTCCGTTAAAGTATGAACCTCTTTTTTCTCTCCCGTATAAACAATCCGATATTTTTGTTCTTTAACTTCCTTTATTAACCCCTTTTCTAATAAAGACTTTCCACTACTACCTAAATCCTTTTTTAAAATCTTTTCTTCCTTTAATAAAGATGTTAATATTTCCTTTTGCTTTACACTTCGTTTATTATTTAAAATATACTCTCTTACTTTATCTTTACTTATATTTAAAGTTACATAAGTATCATACTTTTCTAAATTATACTTCTTATCTTTAACCTTTAAATTACTAGGTAACATTGTTTGAATTGCAGCGATTCGCGAACAAAGAGTCATCTTACTTAAATAATCTGCTAAACATAGCATCTCATCATCTAAAACTAAAAACTTATCCTCAATCTTTTTAATTTCTTTTAATTCATAAGCAATATCTGTTGGTTTAGGTTTAATGTCTACAACAAAGCCATTAACCAACTTTTTCCCAAAAGGAACTTTAACCTTCATTCCTTTTTTTAATTCCTTTTCTAAAAAAGAAGGAATAAGATATGAAAACGTTTTATCAATATTTTTTGTATTATATTCAATTAATACCTCCGCAATCATTTTCCTCCTCCTTCTATTTTAAAAAAGCAACATATGTTGCTTTAACGAGCTTCCTCTAATGCCCGTGTTTCTCTTACTACCGTAATTTTAATCGTTCCAGGATATTGCATTTCATTTTCAATTCGTTCCTTAATCTCTCTAGCAATTTTATAACTAGTTAAATCATCTACTTCATCTGGTTTAACAATAACTCTGATTTCTCTTCCCGCTTGCATTGCATAAGATTTATCGACACCTTCAAATGAAGAAGCAATTCCCTCTAATTGTTCTAACCTCTTAACATAATTTTCTAAAGAATCATTCCGAGCTCCAGGTCGTGCTGCGGACAAAGTATCAGCAACTTGTACTAAAACCGCAATAACACTTTTCGCTTCAACATCTCCATGATGGGACGCAATAGAGTTTATAACGACCTCATCTTCGTGATACTTCTTCGCAATAGCTTCTCCAATCTCCACATGAGATCCTTCTACCTCATTATCAATAGCTTTACCAATATCATGAAGTAAACCAGCCCGTTTAGCTAAAGTTTCATTTTCTCCTAACTCCGCTGCTAAAAGACCACATAAATGTCCCACTTCTTTAGAATGTTGTAAAGCATTTTGTCCATAACTAGTTCTAAAATGTAATTTTCCTACTAAAGTAACCAATTCTGGTTCCATCTTATCAATTCCTAGTTCAAATAACGTTTCATTACCTAACTCCGTAATCTTTGTTTGCATATCCTCTGAAACCTTATCATAAACTTCTTCAATTCGTCCCGGATGAATTCTTCCATCTTTAATTAACGTTTCAATAGTAATCTTCGCTATTTCTCTTCGATAAGGATCAAATGAAGAAATAACAATTGCTTCGGGAGTATCATCAATAATTAAATCAACTCCTGTTACCGCTTCTAAAGTCCGAATATTTCTTCCTTCTCTTCCAATTAATCTTCCCTTCATCTCATCACTAGGTAGACTTATTGTACTAACTGTTTGTTCACTAGCTACATCATTAGCATATCTTTGCATCGCCGAAACAATTAAACTCTTCGCTTTTTCATGCGCTGTCAACTTCGCATTACTCTCTTGTTCTTTAATATACTCTGTAAGCTCCTTACTCATCTCTGTTTCGGTTCTTTTCATAATTAAATCGCGTGCTTTTTCTTTGGAAAACTTAGAGATCGTCTCTAATTGTTCCATTTCTTGTTTTAATAATTCATCCATCTTACTTTCTTTATCTTGGATTTCTTTTTGTTTTGCTAATATATTATTATCCTTTTGATCTAATAAAGCATCCTTTTTTTGTAACATTTCTTCTCGTTTATCAAGATTATTTTCCCTTTGTAATAAACGATCTTCCGTTTCTTTAAGTTCTTTTTTCTTTTCTTTTACTTCATCATTAGCTTGTTGTTTTATCCGGTAAGATTCTTCTTTTAATTCTAATAAAGAATCTCTTTTGTGCTTGTCTGCTTCTTTTTTGGCATTTTCAATTAACATATTAGCTTTTCTCGTGATTGCTTTATTACGAATTAAAAATACCACAAAAACAATCACCGCTCCCAAAAGAAAGCCAATAAGCAAAGTAAGAACTGGGTTTAAATTTAATCCCATAATTCTTTCCTTTCTAAAATATATTTTATAGAAAACTTTAATTCATCATTAAATATCTATACATTTATTATAAAATGAATTTAACTTTTTATCAAGTAAATGTTTGAAGATTAACAAAACCCGAAATATCTTTCGGGCTAGTCTTACTCTTCTTTATCTTTACCTTTTTTTACATCATTAAAACCATAATGTTCTCTTATTTGATTATATAATTTATTTGCTAAATCCGGATTTGCTTTTAAATATTCCTTAACATTTTCTTTACCTTGACCAATCTTTTCACCATTATAAGCATACCAAGCTCCACTTTTATCAATAATATTTAACTCACTAGCAATATCGACAATCTCCCCCTCTTTAGAAACTCCTTCTCCATACATAATATCTACACTAGCAGTCTTAAATGGAGGGGCAACCTTATTCTTAACCACCTTAATATTTGTTTTATTCCCAATAATTTTATCGCCCACTTTAATTGCTTCGGCCCGTCTTATATCTAATCTTACGGAAGCATAAAATTTTAAAGCTCTTCCTCCTGGAGTAGTTTCGGGATTCCCAAACATAATCCCCACTTTTTCTCTCAATTGATTAATAAATATCGCTGTTGTTTTTGTCTTATTAATAGTTCCTGATAACTTTCTTAAAGCTTGAGACATAAGTCTAGCTTGTAAGCCCACATGTGCATCCCCCATCTCTCCTTCAATCTCCGCTTGTGGTACTAACGCTGCTACTGAATCAATTACCACAATATTTACCGCTTCACTTCTAACTAAAGCTTCACATATTTCTAAAGCTTGCTCTCCCGTATCTGGTTGACTTAATAATAATTCATTAATATTAACCCCTAAATTCTTAGCATAAACTGGATCCAATGCATGCTCTGCATCAATAAATGCCGCTCTTCCTCCTCTTTTTTGTACCTCTGCAATCGCTTGTAAAGCAAAAGTCGTTTTCCCAGAAGACTCCGGTCCATATATTTCAATAATTCTTCCTTTCGGATAACCCCCTACTCCTAAAGCTACATCTAAAGCTAATGACCCACTTGGTGTAACTTCAATATTTAAATGCTCCTCAGCCCCCAACTTCATAATAGCTCCTTTACCAAACTGTTTTTCAATATCTGCTAAAACTTGTTCTAAAGCTTTATCCTTATCTTGATTATCTTTTGTTAATTTCATAACTTCCTCCTAATTGTTAATTCCTTTTAATTGTATCTAATTTTTTAACCTTTGTCAATATTTTTTCGAACAAATGTTTACAATTATTTTTAGCCCTTCTATTATATATATTAACAATTTTTTTCCAATTTCCTTCTTTTTATGAAAAAAAGTTTTATTTTTTTTAATAAAACCTTATATTTGTAACAACCCTTGTAACTTTTTTATTACTTTCTTTTCTATTCTCGAAATATATGACTGACTTATCCCTAATTTATCTGCCACCTCTTTTTGCGTATACTCTTTCGAGTTATTTAACCCATATCTTAAAATCATAATCTCTTTATCCCGCTCGGGTAATAACGCTAACTCTTTTTCTAATAACTCCTTATTCGTCTTCTCTTCATATTCTTTCAAAACTGTATCCTCATCTGTCCCCAAAATATCTTCTAAATGCAATTCATTACCTTCTGCATCATAATTTAAAGCATCCTCAAACGATATTTCACTTTTTCTTTTTTTATTCTTTCTTAAAAACATCAATATTTCATTTGCAATACACCGAGATGCATAAGTAGCAAGTTTAATGTTTTTATCTATCTTATAAGTATTAATCCCTTTAATCAACCCAATAGATCCAATACTTACTAAATCTTCAATATCATACCCGGTATTTTCATACTTCTTAGCTAAAAAAACCACTAACCTTAAATTATGCTCTACTAACTTATTTCTAGCTACCTCATCCCCACTTTTAGCTTTAATTAAACACTCTCTTTCCTCTTCTTTGGAAAGAGGAGGAGGTAATATATCTGTACTCCCAACAAAAAAACACGCATTATACTTAATCTTTAACCAACTAATAATCTTTTTAAATTTATTTTTCATAAATTCTCCTTTAACATTTCTTTATTTAAAATACAACTTACACCATCAAACCCAAAATCCTCTTCACTTAATCCCACTAAATACTTATTCATAACCACATCATTTATTTTAATATACTTTGGTTTAATAACCGTCAGTAAACTATGATGATTTAAAGCATCATATGGTACTATAATGGGACTATGAATATGTATATCCTTTGGTAGAAGCTTTTTTGAAAGTAAAATAATCGGTTTGTGCGCATAAGGGTCTTTTAAAGTATTTCCCGTATCTAAAAAAGCTTTAGTTTTAATCACTTCGTCATTCCTAAAAGTAATAGTTATTTCATAATAAAACTGATACTTAGTCTTTATTTCTTTATTCTGTTTATAATATAAATATAAAATAATTGGACTTAATAAAATAACCAAAAGATAATTAATATTTAAAGAATAACTTTTATTAAAATTATTATTCAAAAAATACATAAACCCTCCTAATAAAATACTACTCATATAAAAATACGTTAAATTATTCCAAAAATATTTCTTACTACCTAAATTAAATGTAACTATAACTATTAAACCCCCATATAAAATTTTAAAAATATTTAAAAATAAATTACTTAATTTAAAAAAAACTAAAAAAGTCGTTAAACTCCCTACTAAACTTCCCAATATAACTCTTCTTAAAGTTACTCCTCTTCTTAAAGTATAACTTACTATTAAAAGAATTAAAAAATCTAAAAAAAAATTAAGCCCCCATAATAAATCTAAATAGATTACCATAACATTTCACCTACTTTGATTATATTAAAAAGTTCTTAATTTATTTGTCGAAAAAAGGTTAACTTTTCTTAAGCTAACCTATTTTATTTCAATATATTTTTGTTTATCTATTTCTTGTTTTTTAGGAATTGATAACTTTAAAGTACCATTATTAAATTTAGCATCGATTTTTCCTTCATCGATATCACCAAGATAGAAAGAACGACTTACTTTATGGTAACTTCTTTCTCTTCTTAAATATTTCTTATCTTTGTGATCTTCTTCTTTACTTTCTTTCTTAGCACTAATATTGATATAACCGTTATCAACCGATACTTTGATATCTTCTTTATTAAATCCTGGAACATCTACTTCAATATGATAAGTATTATCTTTTTCGTAGATATCACATTTCATACTATTCTCCTTACTAGGCATAAAGTCATCAAAAATATCATCTAGATAAAAATCTCTTGGTATTAAATTCATAATATCATTTCCTTTCTAATTGTACTATACTCCTCTAATTAGCACTTGTCAATAGAGAGTGCTAATTATTTTAAAATTATTTCTTTTATAGTGTACACTTTTGTAAACATTTTATACTATTAACCCTCCTATAAAAATTAATAATCCTCCTATCAAGAATAAATAAGCATAAAATAAATAACATACTCTAAATCTTTCATAATAATTTGGTAATTTATATTTTAACGACTTCTTAATTAAGGGAATATATTTCCTCCGAGCCCTAAGTTTTTCTTTTAACTTAACTACCCTATCCCTTAAACTAAACTTATTATCATAATCCCCCATTGTTTTATTAAACCCACGATATAAATTATAATATATTGCGTAATATCCTAACTCTTCTTCCCTATCTAAAAAAGGTGAAAAACTATTAAATAAGATCTTCCCCTTAAAATAATAACTATTCTTTAAATATATAATATCATAACCCTTTTTAATATCCCTTTTTAAATCTTTAAAATAATTTTTATTTAAAATACTCTTCCCCTCTAATACCACATACCCATCATATTTCTTTTCTAACTTTCTTATCTTATTAAAAAAACTTTCTTCACCTACAATAACGTTATATTTATCTGCATATTCATTTTTCTTTTTACTAAAAAGATATATATCATAATCTAAATTACTACTTTGATTAGTCATACTTAATAATAATTTATCTATTCCTTTAGCATCTTTAATAATAAACGCTAAAGATTTAATAATATCCTTCTTCTTATAATATCTAACTGTTATTAAACTAGTTATCTTAATATATATTAATAACCATACTCCTATAACAAGTAATAATATTCCTAATAAAGACATATTACACTTCCTTATATCTTATTATAGAAATATCTTTTAAATATGTTACATTTTTAAACTAGCGCTTTCCTTCATTACTTTATCAAAATCTTCCCAAGTATGTTCTATTCCTAAATACTTCTTCTTATCAAACCCTAAATAATCTAACTTTTCTAAAGTAATTAAACTTTTACAAAACTTATCATATTTTTTTACCATCTTCTCTTCCCGCATATCTTGAATTTTTGCTTTAAAATATTTACTCATAACATATTGTGCTTCCCGTAAACAATAAGTTTCAGTATTTTTAATACCTGCTTGATAAACCTTTTCAATCGTTTCTAATAAATATTGCGCCAAAGAAATATTAGGGATATACCGACATAACTCCTGCATAATATTATTTACACTATGCTCTTTATAAAAAGCTTCATCTAAAGTTTTCTTCCCCACTATTTGCATTAATTGATACATTAATAAAGAAGTAAGAGAATAATTCGTCTTATTAATATCCTCTGGATTAAAAATTGATGTTAATAACTGAGTATATCCCTCAACTAATCCCGTAAACTTAATACTATTATTAACATATCCATCCCATACTGACCAAAATCCTAAAGCTACCGCCTTATAATTATCAGTATACTTTGCACTCGACATATGCACTAATTCATGAAAAATCGTCGTCTTAAAAAGCGTCACTGCTTCTTCATTATCTTTTTTAGATACAACTTTTTGAAAATAAGTCTTATTAATTAATAAAGTATTACTACTCTTATATAACGCTACAACTGCATAATTATGATTTAACTCTTTATTAGTAAAATTTTCTTTTTTTTCTTCTTGAAATACAACATCTAAAGTCTTTAAATTGTGATAAAAATCTTCCCGATAATTAGTAGGTATAATCTCTAATACTTTAACTAAAACTGATTTAATAATCTTCTTTACTAAAGCATCCATCTTCTTATTCTTAGCTAAATAATAATCTACTATAAAATAATCTAAATACGAACTAAAACTACTCTTTACCTTAATTACTTCTTCCTCATTAGCAGATACTTCTTCATTATTAACCAACTTCGTATAAGTAACATTCCCTTCTAAAGAATTTATAAAATAAGTAGTCCCTTCAAAAATAAACTTAGTTTTATATGTCATACTATTCACCATATTATAATTTTATCATAAACTTCCCTAGATATAAATATCTTAATTTACTTTTTTTTAAAAATCTTTTATACTTAAATAGGTGAAGTAAATATGAAAAAATTCGTTAATTTTATTTTAGGATTTCTAAGTGTTATCCTCTTACTAGTTCTTACTCTTTCCCTAACTATTCAAAAAGAATTTAAAAGCGAAACAATTAAACAAGCTTTATATGATACTGACTTTAGTTTTATAACTGCTAGTTTAGAAGATGATACTAAACAAATAATTGACATTCTTGAAGTTGCATTAACTTATATGGACATCCCCGATAATATTGTTGATAAACTTTTAAATACCCCAGGTACTAAAAACTTTGTAGGAGTCTATATTTCTAATACCATAGATTATTTTTTAAACCATCAAAATACTCCCCTAACTAAAGAAGACTTAAAAAATCTTATTAAAGATAATCTAGATACTATCCAAAGTGAACTTCCTTCACAAGATAAAGAATATCTAGAAAAATACGAAAACAATATTTATACCTACATAGATAATAATGAAAAAGATATTTTAAGTTTATTTCCGGAACCTAAAGATATCTTTAAAAATGTAGATTTAAATACAATTACTATAACAGATAATCTTACTCTTGGTACTATTGTTAAAATTTTAAACCTTATTACTAGTGCTAACTTTTTAATTATTACTTCTTTATTAACCCTTCTTTTATTAAGTATTATCACTATCTTAAATCTAAAATCTTCTAAATACTTAAAAATTATAGCTAATACCTTCTTTACGTACTTTATCATCATCTTCATTTTAACTATCGGTATTCTTTTTATCAAATATCTCTTAACTGATATCTCTACTTTAAAAATCTTTATTGATAATATTATTAAATATTTTAGTATCGGTTTAGGTATTTCCTTACTTTTAAGTATTATCTTACGAATCATTTCTAAAAAAGTTACTCCTAAAACCAAACAAAAATGAAGCTCCTCACTTCATTTTTTAATTATTCTTATATATTTTAAATAGTTTTAGCATTTCTTCAGCTATTCCCTTTTTATCCCCATAAAGTTGGGCATTACTTTTAATTTCTTCTTCTATTCTTTCTAATGGAATATATCTTAATTCAAAATTTCCTTCTTTTTCATGTTCTGTATAATGCGTATTTTGAAGATTGATTTTTTCATCAGTTAAAACTTTATAATAATATATTTCAATTTTACGATTTTTTCCAACTTCTGGCCAATCTTTATAATACCCACTAGCTTTTGCAAAAGGTTTAAGATCAGTTAAATTTAAAACCATCCCTGTTTCTTCCGTAATTTCTCTATTCACCGCCGTAATTAGCTCTTCCCCTTCTTCTACATGCCCACCCGGCAACTGATATTCGTGAAAAGAATATCCTAATAATATCTCCTTTCGAGAATTAACTAGAAGTATTTTAACTCTTCTTACGACCTCAGTTATATCACTTTCTTTTAAATTATCATAATTAGTTATTATTTCTTGCATAAAATTCACCTCAAAAAATGGCGACCCAGGGCAGAATCGAACTGCCGACCTATCGCTTAGAAGAAAAATAAGTTGGAATAATTATAGTTTTCTTATTAACTTATTGGGTTTTTCTATCCTAACATTATTCATTTGATTTAAAACTTCGCATAAATCATCTGTATATATAATATTTAATTCATGTAATGCTCTAGTCATTGCAACATATAATAAATGCATATCCACAGATGAAAATGGGTCATAATTTTTATTTGAAGCATTATTAATAATTACTGCATCAAACTCTAATCCCTTAGCCAAATAACTAGTTAATAAGGAAATTCCTCCATTATATTCGACATCAGAGCTAGTAACATAATTATAAGATACATTAATTTTATCTAAAATTTTCTTAACATTTTGCATTTCTACTTCATTTTTACATATGATACCAATTGATTTATAACCTTTTTCTGCAAAACTTTTAATTTTATTTAAGTAACACAAAGCAATATCATTACTAGTTCTACCTTGAAAAATATCAATATTTGTTCCTGTTCGAATCACTGGATTAGCTTCTGCTAAATTTAACTGATTTAAAACATAATTAGCTGCTATTGTTATTTCTTGAGTAGTTCTATAACTTTTTAACATATCTAATCTCTCACAATTATCATTAAATATTAATTTTTGAATTTCTTCCCAAGATGATATACTTCTATATGAATAAATAGATTGTGCTAAATCTCCAAATATCGAAAAACTACCTTTATTAAATAGGATTTTTAAAAGATCAAATTGAAATAAACTATAATCTTGAGCTTCATCAATAACAATATGTTTATACTTATCATAATAACCATTTCCATAGTATAAAGTGCTTAAAAAACATACAGCCGCAATATCTTCATACGGTATTATTTTTTTCTTCAACATTTTTAAAGTTTCTTCTTTAAAAGATTTTAATTCTTCTAATGGTAAATCAATATATTTTTCAATATTATTTAAAAATAATTTATAAATATTTAATGGCCTAATGAATAAAGGTTTTACAATAGCTTTCAGTTCCTTATTACATCCTTTTTGTAAAATACTTTTTAATTTATCCATTCTTGATATTACATCATTTCTTTCCTTAGATAACAAAGGATATTTTAACATCTCTTGCTTTAATGGCTCGACCAATTCATAATATTTGTCTTCAAATTGACTTTTTATTTTTTGTGTCATCATTTTTATAAAATCATTAATTCCTTTAGAATAATTATATTTTATTGTAATACCCTTTTGTAATTCTTCTCTAGAAATTAAATCAATATTTTCAAATTTAACCCCATATTTTAAAACCGAAATAAAATAATCTTGTAAAAACTTATATAAACAGTTTTTATACTCTAATGATCCCTTAAATTGTTTAATTTTAGCATTTTTACCACCACTTGCTAAAAATCGTGAAAGTTCATCCGTCGATGATTCACATTTATAACCTTTTTCAGCAATAATATCATTACCTAATTCTTCAAAAGTATATTCACTTGCATTTTGAGTATCTAAATCCGGTAAAATTGAAGAAATATAATTTAAAAAATATTTATTTGGACCAATTATTACAAACTTATCAGCCGATATTTCACTATTATTATATAATAAATACGCTATTCTATGTAATGCAACTGATGTTTTTCCACTTCCAGCTACGCCTTGAACTATTAAATTTTTAGAAAAAGGTTCCCGAATAATCGCATTTTGTTCAGCTTGGATTGAAGCAATAATTGTTTTCATTCTATTATCAGCATTAATATTTAAATATGGTTGTAATAATTCATCGTCAGACACTAAATCTACATCTCTAACAGAGACTAACTTACCATCTTGAATCAATATTTGCTTTTTATTAGTTAATTCTCCCTCAATAACTCCATTAGAAACAACATAACTAACCTTACCTAAACTTTGATCATAATATAAAGTACATATTGGAGAACGCCAGTCCAATACTAGGACATCTGAATCCTCACTTACATTAGTTTTCCCTAATCTGAATGTTCTCTCTTTTAAACCTTTTTGAGTAAACGAAAAACTACCAAAGTAAGGATTATTTTCCAAAGACTTGATTTTTCGCAATCTATCCATAGTCATTGCTGTTAAATGTTGAACTAAATCTTCATCTCCCCATTTAACTTCAGCATATCTACCCTTATACTCCCATGGTATTTTTTCTAATCTATCATTTAAATATAATCTTTCATTAATAATTACTTTTTTTATTTTTTCTAATTCTTTTTCTTCTAATTCAAAATTGTTCACCACCAAGACCTCCCTTTTTAATATTTATTATCTATCAATATATTCTTTATTATAAGCTTTCATAATCATATCTTTAGCTAATATATCAATTTTATCTAAATCCTCTATTGGTATTTGACGAATTTCATAGTAATTACTTTCAGAACATCTTTCTTTTTCTTCACCACCTAATTTAGGAGTTCCGCTAATAATAGAACAACTAAAGAAGTTAGCGATAGAATCTTCTCCTTCATCTTTTCCTAAATAACCTTCAATTTTAACATCAACAGAAAATTCTTCTTTCATTTCTCTAATTACATTTTCTTCTAATGTTTCATTTTCTTTAATGCCACCACCAGGAATAACATAGTATTCCTTTACAGTACCGTCATCTTTAATTCTTCTTCTAAACATTGCATAAACTTTTCCATCTTCAATAATAATTCCTCTTGAACTTATTCTTTTTTCCATTTATTATTCCTCCATATCTTTTATAACAAAAGCTAAAACTTTTTCGCTAAAATTTAATAATTTTTGGCGAGAGTTTCCAGCGCAAGTCATCGAATCCATTATATCAAATTTATATCTTTTTGTCGAATTTTTATTATAAATTTTTAAAAATTCCATAACAACATTTTCATAACCATATAAAAATATACCCTTAGTATTCAAATAACATTTAATTAATACTAGTAATTTTTTTATGTATTTTTTATCAAAGGTTTCTTTATCTATCAAATCGACATACATTCTTCTAAATTCATGAATTATATTCGGTAAATTAATGTAATCATTCAAAATTATTTCTTTATAATAAATTTTCCTTATATAACAAAATCCATAGAGAGTAGGATTAACATTAAAATTTTGCTTTTCATATAACATAATCTTTGTTTTACCATCAAAAGAAGCCCTATCTATTTCTAATAAAGAATAAAAAGTTAATCCAATATGCATATTATTATTTTTAATTGTATTATTAAAAATACGTATTGTTTTAGGATTATATTCTTTTAAAATAATATATAAATCCACATCAGACCATCCTGGAATAGGATTATTTTTCCCACACGATCCACCTAAAATAATTGAAATAAGATTAGATTTAAAAATAAATTTTGCACTATTTATAGCTTCACTAATTGCTAAATAATAATCTTGTGGTAATTCTTCTATATTAACATTACATTGAATATTATTATTTAATTGCTCAATTTTATCTAAAGTTTTTATGTTCATTTTCATCTTAATATCTAAACTTAAATGGGATATTTTTATACTTAATCTTTCATAAAAATAACTGCATATTTGTTGATAATTCTCATATTTATTATCATAAAAATACTTTATTAATAAATATGTATTAAAAATAAAATCATTAATTCTTTGTAATTCAAGAGCATCTGTAAAAGATGTCGTAGTACTACTATTTCTTTTTATATATATGTATCCATACCAATTAACTGACCTTATATTATCTGCTTTGGCCAAAACTAATGGTATTAACAAGTAATCTTCATATAAAGAATTTGTTTTAAACCTAAATTTATTTTTTAAAAAGTAATCCCTTTTTATAATATAAGACCACGGTATAGCAAATATTTTATTTTTTTTACAAAATTTAAGTAATGCACTACTACCATTTAATTTGTTAAAAATAGGCAATTCAAATCTTCCATCATATTTATTTAAATCTAAACATTCAACTTTTGTCTTTAAAATATCAAAATCCTTTTGAAATTCTTTTTCTAAATTAACAAAAAAATTTTCACTAATTATATCATCAGCATCAACAAAAGAAATATATTCCCCTACACTTTTAGAAATACCAAAATTTCTTGCATAAGATACACCTTTATGTTTTTGAAAATAATATTTTACTTTAGAATATTTATTCAAAAACTTACTTACCTCTTTTTTAGTATTATCTTTTGAACCATCATCTACAATAATAATTTCATACTTTATATTAGTTTTTTGATTAAGAATACTATTTAAACATTTTTTTATATATTTTTCACAATTATAAGTTGGAATTATAAAACTCAATTTCATTACAACACCCTTCTTACCAAATTATTTTTCGAAACTACTCCATTTTCCCTTAAAATATTGATTTCTTTTCTTACTTCTTCGATATTTGGATCGGGAAAATGGACTTTATTAAAGAAAATCATATTATATTTTGGATTTGAACTTTCTTCCCAATAAGGAAAGGATAAAATTTCTGTTTGAATATTATCTAAGTTTATACATTTAAGAGGTAAATCAAAATCTATTTCATCTTCATTTAAAATTTTTAAATAATATTTAGCCGTTTTTAAAACATATTTTTTTCTTAATTCTTTTTTAAATACATTAAACTCTTTTAATATTTGAAAAGCATTTTCATCAGCAATTTTGTAAATATTCATAAATGCTGACTTATTTTTATAATAAATATAGTATCCCAAAATTGTAGTTAAAAGCTGCTTTCTTTTTGCTCTAACTGTTTCCACATTATCTAATTTATTAGATACATCCAATTCATAAATCAATTTAGAAATATATACCCAATCATCTATTCTATATAAAGTATAATCATTTATACCAAACTTATATTGTAAATTTTTAAAGTAAAACTCCAGTGCTTTCTCATCATTTATAATATCAGGTTTTAAAATATTAAACATTTCCATTAATATCACCAATAAAACTTTCTAATGTTTCTAAATCATTTATTTTATCATAACACAATACCATTAATATTAAAATTGATATTTTATCGTCAATATCCATTAATAAAATATTTACTGGCGTTAGTAACCGCATACAAATATAATATTTTAAATATTTAAAATCACTTTTATATTTTTTATAATTTAAGTTATTTATGTACACATCTATTAATTTTAAAATTATTTGTTTATTCTTATTTGGTAAATTAAAATGTATATTGTTTACATATATATATTCTTTTTCTATATAATAATTTACCTTTATTTTATAATTATCAAACCTATCTAAAATACTTTTATTAATAACATATGCTTGTTCATTATATTTTGGATAAAAATATCTGCCATGAGAAAACAATGATACAAATAATATTGAAAATTCGCTTAGCAATGAATTTAATCCTGCATTTTCAAAGTCAGTAAAATACCCTGTTATAGTAATATTTGTGTCAGTTGGATCACCTTGACTAATTATCATATGAATTTTTTTATTTTTCATAATTTTTTGTAAAATCTCTTTAAAAATCAATTTAATATCAAACTGTTTATTATTAAAAACTATATATCTATATGGTATTTTATCAATATATTCATATAAATAACCAACTCGATTTTGAAAATATTTATAAGATTGAGAATAAGATTCTGTAAATAAACATATTGTATTTTCAATTGCAATTTTATATTGATTAAAAATTTGATTTAAATTTGTACATTTAACATTATTATATAAGTAATCATTAAGCGTTGCAGATTTAAAATCTTCTAAATATTCATAAATAATAATTGTATTATTTATGGTATCTATAACTTTTGGCACTTTATATATTTGTTCAAGTAAACTAACCCTTCTAAGTTCTTCATAAGCATTATTAACAAACTTAAAAAAACATTTTTGATTATTATATAAACAAATTCCTATTACTGTTTTTGAAGTATTATAATACCTTAGGATACGAAAATTTTTAAGTAAGGTAATATTACTTAATGAACTATAAAAACCTTCATTTAAAAATCTACTAAACCCCATTACATACCTCTTATTAACACGAAACTATTTTCTAACTTATGCCACAAAATCGTTTCATATATTACTATAAGCTTATAATAAAGTCAAATACAAAATTTATAGTCTTTACAATTTTTTTGCTATATTTGTATCTTTTTAA
>CANQHW010000003.1 GCA_947623855.1 uncultured Bacilli bacterium
TATAAAATAAATTTTATTCAATGTTTTCATGACTATGTGTGCCTTGAACGAAGTGAAAGGAATGTGAGGATTTTATGGAAGAAGAAGTAATAACGGATTTAGGGACAGTACTTAAGGTTATTGAAGCGATGAATGCTAGGTTTGGGGAAGTAATGGAAAGTATTTGTCCAACGAATCCGCATAGAGATCCGTATAATTATTATTTAACTGGAAGTTGTGTAGCTTATGCGGAGATTTTACACGAAGTGTTTAAGGGATATGCTCGTTTTTGTTGTACGAAGAGTCATGCTTTTGTAAGAATAGGGAATTATTATGTAGATGTAACAGGAGTGTATAATGATGCACAATTTAAGAGAGTAGAGTTTGAGGAGTTTTCATTAGAAGATGAACCATATTTTTATATGGCTACTATACCTTTTGGAAGAAATAATAGTGAGGTAGAAAATAAAGTTCAAGCAGCTTTAATTAATATTGGAAAAGAAGAATTAGCTAAAATATTAAATACTAAGTTACAAAATAAAAATACTCGTTAAAAGAGTATTTAATTTTTTTCAGGTTCTTCGTAAGTAACCCCTTTAGTATCCACTAAAGCTTTTTTAATGGTTAAGTTTTTGGCTAGTTTACCAGATTCGGTATCAGCAACTTTTTCGGTTTTTTCAATTTTTTCAATAATATCAAAGCCTTCAATTACTTTACCAAAAGCGGCATAACTATTGTCTAAGGATGATGCTCTATCTAAACAGATAAAGAACTGACTGCCAGCACTATTTGGAAGGTTACTTCGTGCCATAGAAACTACACCTTTTTCGTGTTTTAATGTATTTTTATAAAACTTATTATTTAAAAATTCACCGTAGATAGAATAACCTGGACCACCACTTCCGGTACTAGACGATGGAAGGTATTATTATCATAAAAGCCACTTTTGACTAAAGATATAAAGTTATTGACAGTATTGGGAGCATATTCAGGATATAGTTCAATAACTATTGCTCCATAACCTTGGATATCCATGGCTACAACGGGGTTTTTATCACCATAATTTATGGTACTTTCATTTCCTTTAATATCAAAATCGATATCTAAGTTTTTGGTACCACAACCGGTTAATAAGATAAGAGTTATACACAATAAAAGAATTTTTTTCATAATTATTTATCGGTAGAACCGAATCCTCCTTTACGGATGCCGGTAGCGTGGTCATTATCAATTGGTAAGAACTTCATAAATATGACTTGACCTATAGCATCTCCTTTTTTAATCTCTAAGTCGTGGTCTAAGATATTGTAATATTGGAAATAAAAGTGACCATCATTACTTTCATTACCATAATAATCGGCATCAACAATACCAATACTGTTAGCCATTACTAATCCTTTTTTAGGACCAGAACTACGGTTTACTAAGATAAAGTATTCATCATCTTGGCAATAAGCTTTAAGCCCCGTGGGAACTAGGGTAGGTTTACCTCCTAAGGTAAAGGGGGGGATGACGATATCTTCTGCGGCTTCAATATCATAAGCAGCAGAGTGGGCCGTTTTCCTTTCGGGAAGATGAATATCTTTATCTTCCCAGCCTTTGGCTATTTCAAAACCTCTTAATTTTTCCATAATACACAACCTTTCATAAGTAATTATATCATATTTTATCATATAAGAGAGTAATTCTGCGACCTTTAGTAGTAATTAAACCTTCTTCTTTTAAATATTTTAGTTCTCTTGTCATTGCACAGCGATCAACTGCTAGGTAATCAGCTAGATCGCTAAAGCTAAAGGGTAAATAGATTACTTTGGTACCATAATTAGCGCGGGCGATATTAAAGTATTCTAGTAAGCGATTACGAATGGTTTTTTTAGTAAGTATTTCTATTCTTTCATTTTTTTCTTGCATTTTGGAGGAAGTTATTTGTAGTAAGTTTTTAATAAATTGATTATAACTTTCGGTATTGAGGTTAAGATTTAAAATCTGTTCATAATCTAAGATATAAAGAAGAGTATCTTCTTTGGTAATTATTTCATATTCATTGCCATTTATATGAGATATAATGGTGCCGAAGATATCATTTTGTTTAAGTTCTTCGATTAAACTTTGGTCACCATTGTAGTCGGTTTTAATTATTTGTAAAGAACCGTAAACGATAATGCCAATTAGATTGGAGCTTTTGATATAGGGTAAAATATTGGAATTTTTACGGTAAAAAAGGGGAGTTGCTTCGAAATTACGAAGTAAAATTTTTTGGTTGCGGTTGCTAATATTTTCAAATACTTGCATTATTTTACACCTCTTTAATAAAATTTTAACATAAATTGTAAAATGTTGCAATTGCAACAATTATGTTTTTTTAAATTGTGCTATACTTTGATTGTATTATAGAAAAGGAGTAGATGTTTATGAAAGTAATTAAAAGAGATGGCCATATGGTAGATTACAGCCCCGATAAAATCGAAGCTGCAATCATGAAAGCTAATGCGGAGGTTGAGGAAGAAGAACAAGCTTCATCTACGCAGATTAAAAATATAATTAAATATATTGAAAAATTAGGTAAAAAAAGAATTTTAGTGGAAGATATTCAAGATATTATTGAAATGAAGTTAATGGCAATAGGAAAATATGCTTTAGCTAAGAAATATATTACCTATCGTTATACAAGAGAGTTAGTAAGAAAGAGTAATACAACTGATGTGTCAATTAAAGAATTAATTGATGGGGAAAATACTTATTGGAATACCGAAAACTCTAATAAAGATGCAAAAATTGTAACAACACAAAGAGATTATTTAGCGGGTATTACTAGTACCGATATTACAAGAAGATTTTTATTACCAGAAGATATTGTTAAAGCTCATGATGAAGGAATAATTCACTTCCATGATGCTGACTATTTTGCGCAAAATGCGTTACATAACTGTGATTTAATCAACCTAGAAGATATGTTACAAAATGGAACAAGTATTAATGGAGTTATGATTGAAAAACCACATAAATTCTTAACAGCGATGACGATTGCTACGCAAATAATTACAGCGGTTACATCAAGTCAATATGGGGGAGCAACGATTACGTTAACGCATTTAGCACCATTTGTTAGAGCAAGTTATGAGAAATATTTAGAAAAATATAAGAAAAGAAAGTTTGATAAAGCGACTTGTGAAAAATATGCTAAGGAAGATTTAGCTAAGGAAGTTACGGATGGGGTTCAAACTTTCCAATATCAAATAAATTCGATGACAACTACTAATGGGCAAGCACCTTTCTTAAGTGTTTGTATGTATTTAGGAGAGACGGAAGAATATAAAGAAGAACTGGCGATGATTATTGAAGAATTCTTAAAACAAAGAATTTTAGGTATGAAGAATGAAAAAGGGGTTTATGTTACACCAGCTTTCCCTAAACTTTTATATATTTTAGAGGAAGATAATATTCATGAGAATAGTAAGTATTATTATTTAACGAAGTTAGCTGCCGAATGTACTTCTAAGAGAATGGTTCCAGATTATATTTCAGAAAAGATAATGAAACAACTTAAGATTGATAAAAATGGGGATGGTCAGTGTTATCCATGTATGGGATGCCGTTCTTTCTTAACGCCATATGTGGATGAGAATGGGAAACCTAAATATTATGGGAGATTTAATCAAGGAGTTGTAACTATTAACTTAGTTGATGCGGCTTTAACTAGTGATAAGGATATGGATTTATTCTGGCAAATCCTTGATGAAAGACTAGAATTATGTCATAGAGCATTACAAATAAGACATAAAAGACTTTCTAAAGCTACAAGTGATGTAGCTCCAATATTATGGCAACATGGAGCATTAGCAAGACTTAAAAAAGGTGAATCTATTCATGATTTATTACATAATGGATATTCAACTATTTCATTAGGTTATGCTGGTTTATATGAATGTGTTAAATATATGACTGGTCACTCTCATACAGATAATGGAGAAGGTAAAGAATTTGGTCTTCAAGTTATGAGAAAACTTAATGAAGCTTGTAAAAAATGGAAAGAAGCCGAAAACATTGATTACAGTGTTTATGGCACTCCAATTGAATCAACGACTTATAAATTTGCCAAATGCTTAAAAGATCGTTTTGGAGTAGTAAAAGGAATAACGGATAGAGATTATATTACTAATTCATATCATGTTCCTGTATTTGAAGAGATTGATGCTTTTGAAAAATTAAAACTTGAAAGTGAATTCCAAGCTTTAAGTCCTGGAGGAGCTATATCTTATATTGAGACTCCTAACTTATCTAATAATTTAGATGTTATCTTAGAAGTAATTAAATTTATTTATGATAATATTATGTATGCGGAGTTAAATACGAAGTTTGATTATTGTCATGAATGTGGTTATACAGGAGAGATATTAATCGATGATAATATGGAATGGTATTGTCCTAATTGTGGAAACCGTAATCAAGATAAGATGAATGTGGCAAGAAGAACTTGTGGTTATATTGGAACCCACTTCTGGAATAAAGGTCGGACGCAAGAAATAAAAGAAAGAGTAATGCATATAGATAATAAAAATGCTACTGAAGAATAATTATGAGATATAATACAATTAGAAAAATGGATATTTCTAATGGTCCAGGAGTTAGAGTAAGTATCTTTATGCAAGGATGTGCTTTCCATTGTAAAAACTGTTTTAATCCGGAAACGCATGACTTTAAAGGTGGTAAAGAATTTACCGAGGAAACGATTGCGAAAGTTTTAGATTTATGTAGTAAAGAGTATATTGCGGGTTTATCAATATTAGGGGGTGAACCAATGCATCCTATTAATATTGAGGGGACGAGGCGTTTAGCGAAAGCCTTTAAAGAAAAATATCCAGATAAAACAGTGTGGGTATGGACGGGATTTTTAGTAGATAGAGATTTAATGGATAAAGAAGCTTTAAAATATATTGATGTTATTGTTGATGGTCAATATGTTGATGAACTAAGAAACCCAATGCTTAGATGGAAAGGTTCTTCTAACCAACGAGTAATTGATGTTAAGAAGACTTTGAAAAATAAAAAAGTTGAGATTTTGGAAGAAGAATTAGTTTAGTTAAAAAGTAAGAGAGATCTTACTTTTTAGTTTGGATAAATTAGACATTTTTTAGAAAATTCATTATTAAATCAATCATGATTTCTTTCTCTTTAGGATTTGATTCTGCAACTAAAAGAGTGATAGAAGCTAAAGTATTATTATCTATTACTTTAACATTATCTTTATATAAAATGTTATTCACTTGTAAAAAGTAAATAAATATTGTAGCGGCAATTCTTTTGTTACCATCTATAAATGCATGATTTTTAACTGTTAAATAAAGTAAATTTGCTCCTTTTTCTTCAATGCTAGGGTATACATCTTTACCATCAAATGAACCATATATATCATTTATAATAGATTTAAAATTATTATCTCGTTCTAAAGCAAATAAACTACTTTCGTTATTAAATCTTAATTTGTTAATTATTTCTAAGCATTTTTCGTAAGTAATTATCTTTTCGGATTTTTTTCCTTTTACTTTTTTAATGGTTTTATGATCATAATCGTCTAATAAATCTAGAGCCTTAGAATATTCGTTAATAACTTGTAAAATTTCTTTAGTTTCTTCACCACTAAATCTTTCATTACCTCTACTAGCAATGTTTAGAAGTTTGACAGTCTTTTCTAAATAGTTTAATCTTTTTTGATTTACAGCATATCCTTTAATCATATAATCTTTTAATATGTTAGTTGCCCATTTTCTAAAGATAATACCATTTTGACTTTTAACACGGTACCCAACTGATATAATCATATCTAAATTATAGTATTGAACTTTATAAGTTTTTCCATCGTTTGCAGTATGCTCAAAAAATGAGCATACTGAATTTTCTTCGAGTTCGCCATCATTATAAATGTTTTGAATATGTCTTGTAATTGTTTTTCTATCTTTCCCAAATAATTGGGCCATTTGTTTTTGTGTTAACCACGCTGTTTCATCTTGCATATTAACTTCTAATTTTATATTTTGATTTTCAAATATTACTATTTCATTTTTCATAACAATTTTCCTCTCTAATATTTTAAAATTTTATAATATTTTCATATCGCAAATACATTATAATACAGCAAACTTTAGTTTGTCAATAAAAAACATTAAAAAGTTTTTCTATTTATTCGTAAAATTTGATATAATTAATTTGGGTGGTAAATTAAATGTATGATGTAGTAATAGTAGGGGCTGGACCAGCGGGATTATTTACAGCTTATGAATTGATAACAAAAAATAAGGATTTAAAAGTAGCACTTTTAGATATGGGTAAACTTGCTAGTAAAAGAGTGTGTCCGATGAATGTTAACAAAGATGGTATTTGTTTAAATTGTAAGCCTTGTGCTATTATGTCTGGTTATGGAGGAGCGGGGACTTTTTCGGATGGAAAGTTAAACTTTATTCCAAAACTTGGTAAAAGTGATTTATTTAAATATATGAGTCAGAGTGAAGCATACGATTTAATTACGGAAACGGAAAGTATTTTTAATGAGTTTGGTATGAATAGTGAGACATATCCTACTAATATGGAGGAAGCTTTAAAAATAAAAGAAAAAATTGCAAAGGTGGGGGCATCTTTATTAGTTATTAAACAAAAACATTTAGGGAGTGATATGTTACCAACATATATTGAAAATTTTACGAATTATTTGAAAAATAATGGTGTGGATATTAGAGAAAATACTTATGTTTATGATGTGGTAGATAAAAAAGGGAATTATGAAGTATTATTTAAAGTAGGAAGTAAAGAAGATAAGATTAAGACTAAATATGTGGTTATTGCTCCAGGTAGAACGGGAGCGAAATGGGTCCAAGAATTAGCGGATAAATATCATATTAATTATGTTTCCCAAAGTATTGAAGTGGGAGTACGAGTTGAGGTAAGAAAAGAAATATTAAAAGAAATAACAGATGTAATATATGATCCTACGATATTTATTAAAACTTTAACTTATAATGATGAGATAAGAACTTTTTGTACTAATCCTGGGGGTTATGTTACGAAAGAAAATTATAATGGATATATTTGTGTTAATGGACATGCTTTAAAGAATAAAAAATCTTTAAATTCGAATTTTGCGTTTATTTCGAAAGTAAATTTAACGGAACCTGTTACGAATACAAGAGAGTATGGCGAATGTATTGCAAAGATTGCGAATACTTTAGGAGATGGAAAGCCTATTATTCAAACTTTAAGAGATTTACGGATGGGGCGAAGAAGTAATATGGAGCGCATTAAAAAAAGTTTTATTGAACCAACGTTAAAAGATGTGGTAGCAGGGGATTTAGCTTTAGTTTTACCTCATCGGATTATTAAAAATATTTTAGAGGGTTTAGAAGTATTAGATAAAATAATTCCGGGTGTTAATAATGGGGAGACTTTATTATATGGGCCAGAGATTAAATTTTTTAGTAATGAGATAGAAACTGATAATAATATGAAACTTTGCAAACATAATATGTATTTTGTAGGTGATGGTTCAGGAAAAGCAGGGAATATTGTGGCCGCTGCTGCTACAGGGTTAATTGCTGCGAAAGATATTTTAAAAAAGTATTGTAATAAAAATTAAATGGGTGTATTATTATATTTACGACGAAAGAAGGATTAAACATGAAGATATTTAATAAAGAAAAAGGTAAAGAAGTAGTATATGTCCAAAGAAAAGATTTAAAATATATATTAGATTATGAAAAGGAAGTACCTAGGGAATTAATAGGTAGGAATTATGAAAGAATTGGTAGAGAAGGATTAAGGGATGAGTTTATTATCTTTTATGAAGAGGAAACGGTAGAGTTTTTTAAAAAGATAAATTGGATAGTAGATTATCGGAAAGTTTATAAATTACCTAATGAGGAAATATTTAAAATAGTAGATAATTTATTTGAAAGGTATGCTAGGAATATAAATGATGTTTATAATGATTTAGATCAAGAAAGAAAATATTCTCCTAATGATATAGGAGTTTTAGCACAATTTTATTTAAATACTATGTTAAGTATTCCTAAATTGAAGAATGAAGATCAATTTAATTTAATACCTTTAGTTGCTGATGGAGAAGGGTTTTATTATGAGAGTAATGCTTTATGTATTTGTTCTACTTTAAAACAAAATTGGTTTATGATTTATAATAAGATGGGGAGAAATATGAGGAGTAATAGAGTTCCTAAGGAAGGTTTAAGAGCATTGATTGCATATTTTAATGGAAATAATGATGATAATTGGACTTGGGATTTATTAAAGTATGAGTATCCTTATACTAATATTGTAACTCCAGATGGGAAACATATTTTATTAGGTTTTTATGATACAGCACCAATTAAAGAAAAAAGCAATGTAAGTCGGTTAGCTAGAGTTTGGGATAAAAATTTTAATAAATAGTATTTATAATTAAAAACATATTCAGTTTATGAATATTTTTTTAATAATTACTCACATTATTAGTAGGTGAGTTTTTTTATGAAGAAATATTTAGTTTTATTTTTAATATCTTTAAATATAATTATTTTTTCGATTTATCAGATGGTTATAGTCGAAAAGGATAATTTTTATAATGCATCTTTACAAGATAATTTACAAAGTAATGTTTTAGATAATACGCTAAGTGTTAATAGTGATACTTATTTAGTTAATCCTCCGGATGAAGAGGATAGTTTATATTGGGATTTTGTTAAAGAAGATTTTTTAGAGGTTGATTTTACGGAAGTATTATTACATAATAAGGAAACAGTGGGATGGATTAAAATGGGGAATACTAATATTGATTATCCTATAGTTCAAACTTCGGATAATGAGTATTATCTTAGCCATTCTTTTGATAAGACAAAGAATAAAGCAGGATGGATATTTAGTGATTTTCGGAATAATTTAGATTTTTTAAATAATAATACGATTATTTATGGACATAGAAGAGTGGATATGAGTATGTTTGGGAGTTTAATTAATGTTTTGAATCCAGAGTATATTTTAGATAAAGAGAATCAATTAATTAAGATATCGACTCCTAAGACGAAGATGTTATGGCAAGTAGTAAGTGTTTATTCTATTCCTAAAGAAAGTTATTATATTACGACGCATTTTAATAGTGAGGAAGATTATCAAATATTTTTAAAGACGATATTAGAAAGAAGTATTTTTGATTTTAAGACTTCGTTGGATAGTGATGATAAGATTCTTACTTTATCGACTTGTCAGGATAATAATGGGATGCGGATTGTTTTACATGCACGTTTAATAAAAAAAGAAACTAAATGAATAGTTTCTAATTAAACATCTTTTTAGTACTATATCCTAATCCTAAAAGTCCTAAAACATAAGAAGCAGAATACCAAGCATTAACAACAGAGGTTTCAGGGCTTTCTTGGATACCAAACATTTCTTTTACTTCGGTTAAAGTTAATTCTTTACCAGAGCTTATAGTTTGTGTTTTGCCGTCCATTATTAAGGTTGCTTCATGAGAATCATCTGGTACCCATAGGGTAGGTCTTTCTTTATCTTCGGTACGGTTTACGATATTAGTATCTTTATCTAGTTCTAGTTTAACGGTTTCTTCGACACCTTTACCTTGTCCTAGTTCGATACCACCAAAGCCGTTTTCAGAGACATCGATAGTACCTTCAAGTTTTACGGTACCACCATTAACTAATAAGGCAGCGTTTCCACCCATTAATTTAATATCTTTAATGGTAGCAGTTGTCCGATAAACTTGTAAGACGTAAATACCACCCCATACTTTATTGCTGGTTGATTGTTCATCACCAAATTTACCTACATATTTAATAGTATGACCATTTCCATCAATTTTTACGGGACGGATGATATTAATTTTTTCGGTAGTATTAATATCATCACCTAGTATAATAGTATCTACTTCGCTATCACCTAAAGCAGCTTTTAAGCTATCTTGGTCGGTAACGGTTTTAGATTCCGCAAATACGGTTGTGAATGGCACTATTAAAAATAAGAATAAGAATGTGGTAAATACAGCCATTGTTTTTTTCATTTGGTTATACTCCTTTCCATTCTTATTTTGACCAGTTTTGGTATTTTAATACATAAAATTAGGTAAATTGTTAAAAATAATAATTTATACTACCTATTTTTGGTATAAAAAAACCGGTTTATAACCGATTAATTTTCGTTTTTATTACCAGCGGCTTGAATTATAAAATTAAGTATTTTAAAGTATATTTCAATGATAGCAAATGATAAGGCATAAGCTCCAAGCCATTCATATTTTTTAGGTAAATTGCTTTGAATACTATGGTTTATTACTTCAAAATCAACTAATAAGAATAAGGTTGCTACTATAATACCGATAACTCCCGCAAGGGAGATGATAATACTATTATCGATAATAAAGTTAGCATATTCTTTGGTAGCTGGTATTAAAGTCATTATATAAACTCCTAGAGCAAGTAGGATTCCTACAACAACAAGGGTTGCTAAGCAGGATGCGAATTTTTTTTCTACTTTGACGATATGAGCTTTATATAAGAATAACATAACAAGAACGATTAAGATAGTAAGACCTAAAGCAATTAAGCAAGGATAAACATATTGGTAACCAAAGATATGGAATAAGAAGGATAAAGCATATCCTTGACTTAAAGAATAAATAGATCCAAAGAAGAAGGATGCTTTAACAAATTTAAAACAAATTAAGGTTCCAAGTAATCCAATTAAAATACTTCCAAAAGCAATGGCGGCTTCAATAAGGTTGATGTCATATCCTTCAATGTTTTCTATATAGGTGGTAGGAATCATGCTGCTCGTAGCAAAGAATATGGTTACACCGGCGATGGTTAGTAATAAGAAAAATATAGTTTTAAGGATGATTCCTTGAGCGGTACAAGAAGGAGTACCACTTTCTTCTACTTTGTCCATTTTAGCGACCATAGGATTAGCTAAAAATAATCCTAATCTTCCGACTTTACTTTCTACAACTGCCATAATATAAACTCCTTTCTTTTTAATTATAATATATATAGGAGTTATATTGCAATGTTAAAAAGATTATGTTAAGATATTTTCTACTTAAAGAGGGATTAAAATGGATATAATTTTAGAAGGTGCAATAAAAAGATGTGAAGAAAAGGTATGTTATGATGAAGCTTATGTAGCAGATTTTCCTTTAATATATCCTTTTACAACAGAAAATATTTCAGGGTATATAAATTTATTTAATTTAGAAAATAAATCTTTATTAACTGTTGGTTCTTCAGGAGATCAAGCGTTAAATGCTATATTAAAGGGGTGTAAGGATGTTACAATATTAGATGTTAATCCTTATACAGAGTATTATTTTTATTTAAAGTATGCTGCTATTTTAGGGATTAGTTTAAAAGAATTTTTAAAGTTTTTTTGTTATATAGATTATCCTAATATATATGAGAGGAATGAAAAAGTATTTAATAAAGAAAGTTTTTTGAAGATAAAGGATTATTTAAAAAGTATTAATTATGAAGCGTTTTATTTTTGGGAAGAATTATTTAAAAGATATAAAGTAGAGGTTGTTAGAAAGTTATTTGAAAAAGATGAAGAGAGATGGCAACATTTAAAAGAATATAATCTTTATTTGAAAGATACAGTATTTTATGAAGAACTTAGGAGAAAGTTAGGAAATAGTAATATAGAGTTTATAAATAAGAATATTTATGATCTTAATTTAGATAGAGTTTATGATAATATTTGGTTATCAAATATAGGACAGTATACTTTTGATGTAGAATATTTTAAAAAACAAGTAGTAGATATTTTAGATAAACATTTAGATATTAATGGAAGAATGTTAATAGCATATTTATATAATACAACTTTAAATAGTAGGTATTCTAAAGGGTTAGCTAGTATTTATGATTTAGATAAGACTTTAAAGATATTTAAAGAATATCATCCGGAGTATATTAATTTTTTAGGGACACATCTTATGTTTCGAAGAGCTAAAGATGGAATTATTTTATATCGTAAATTTAATTAATTAAGACGAGTTTATTTATTCTATTTAAGTGATAACTAGTATCAAGTTGTTCTTCGGCGACTTTTAAAAGATTACCGGAAGCATTAATGACATAATGTTTATTATTTTTCATTCCTAAATAGATTAAGACGTGGCCATCTTCATATAGGAGGTTGGCGGGATAAGATTTTATGGTTTGGAGTTTTTCGGTATTAGTTTTATTTTCTAAAGAGATAATTTTACCAACACTTTTATTTTGTTCGCTAGTATTTCTGGGGAAGGTAAAACCGAAGGTTTTATAAATATTAGCAACATAACTGGAACAATCAACACTAAAATCTTTACCACCCCAACTATAGGGTAAGCCTTCATATTTAAAGGCCATAATATAAATATTTTTTTTAGTATAGGGAAGATAACCAATATGAGCTTGATCTTTAGGAATAGTAATTCTTTTTTTAAGAAGATGACCTTCTTTATCTTTAATAGGGATTACGACTTCATAACCTTTTTCTCTAGTTTTATTATAGGGTAATTTAACTCCCATATCTAATAGGGTATTACTTATTTTTAGATAAGAATTAGTTATGATGATAAAGTCAGGATTATGTATAAAGTAGGTATAATCTTTATTATTTACAAGGACGATATCTTCTTGTTTTACCCCTCCAATATAGGTTTTAGTCATAACTAGAAAGTATTTATTATCTTTACTGGAATGAATTACTAAAAGAGGGGTGTTAACGGAAAGAGCGGTTTGTTGGATACGGTCAAAATTAGAGGTATTTATATCATCATAAAAAGAGATGTCAGTAGGAAAAGATCGTAGATTAGTACGTTGGATAACTAAGGCTTTTTTTAGAGTAACTTCTTTGGGAATAGCATCTAAGTTTTGATTTTCTAAGATATTATTAAGAGTATTTTCAGTTATTATTTGGTGATTGTTATATTTAGGCATGGGAGGAAGAGAAGACATATTAAGATAGTTTAATATGGTTTCTTTAAAGAGAGTTTGAATATTTAAATTATATATAGAAGAGGTTTTACGGGCGATATCTTGATTATATTTTTCGATTTCTTTTAAAGATAAAATAACTTTATTATCAGGTAAATTATCGATATAGTATTTAGCATTATCAGGGATAGTTTCAAGATAACTAGAGTCATATTTTTCTTCCATACTTAATTCTTCTTTCTTAGTACATCCGGTAGTTAGTAAAATAAATAGACATAATATAATCTTTTTCATAAATTTATTATAAAATATTATATTAAAAATATATGTCGATTTATAAAAAATGCGCAATAATTGTGCAAAAAGGGGTGTTAAAAAGATAAAAATGTTCAGTTTTTTGAAAAAACTGCGCAAAAATAGATAAAAAAGTAAAAAATGTGCAATATTTTGAAAAAACTGCGCATTTTTTTATTTACTTTAAATATAATATATGGTATAAATATAAATAGGAAAGGAGAAGAGAGAGTGGAACCAATTAAAGTTAAAGAACTTCCTATTACTTATGATATTGATAAAGAGTTATTAAAATTGTTAGCGGATGCTAATCAAAAGTATGGGGAATATAAAACATATTTATATAATTTAGAATTTAATCCGCAATATTTTTTAAATTCATTAATTTTAACGGAAAGTTTAAAATCTACGCAAATAGAGGGGACGCAAATATCACAAGATGAAATGTATTATTTAAAGTATTTAAAGAATGATGATAGTAGAGAGATTCAAAATTTAAAAAAGGTCATTGAATATGCGGAAGGGTATATTAAGGAGCATAAGGAGATAAATATTACCTTTGTAAATAATCTTCATAAAATTCTTTTAGATAGTGTTAGGGGTAGTAATAAAGAACCGGGGCATATTAGGACAATGCAAAATTGGATTGGTCCGAAAGGGAGCTCTATAGAAAGAGCAACTTTTATTCCTCCTGTACCAGAAGAAGTACCGATTTTATTAGATAATCTTTTTAAATATATGAATAATAATTTTATTGATCCAACTTTAATAAATTTAGCTATATCACATATGCAGTTTGAAACTATCCATGCTTATAGGGATGGAAATGGAAGGTTAGGCAGAGCTTTGATTGCTATTCAATTAGCTTTATTAACGGAAGGGGAACCAATATTATTTTTATCCGAGATTATTGAGTTATATAAACCTAGTTATTATATGTATTTAAATGAAAGTCGCAAAGGAAATGTTTTAGGATTTATTAAATTTTTCTTAAATTGTATTATTGATCAATGTAATGGTTATATTATAAAATTAGATAGTATAAGAGAAATATATAAAAATGATTTAGAAAAAATAAAGGAAATAAAGGGAAGTTCAGTATATATTATAATGCCTTTAATTCTTAAACATATTGTATTTACTATTAAAGATATGGAATTAGAAACTAGTCTTTCTCGTAATACAATAACTAATGTAATTAAAAAGTTAGTGAATTTAGGAATTTTATGTGAAGATAATACTATAGCTAAAAAAGCTTATAAATATACAAAAGTATATAATGTCTTTGTAGATTAAAAAACTGCGTATTTTTTGAGATTTTGTATAAATATTTTTTAAAATGGGTATATCTAAATTTAGGTGATATGATGGAAATAGTAATAAGAGCTATTGTGATGTTTATAGTGTTATTTGTAATTGTTAAGGTTTTGGGGAAGAAACAGATTAAAAATTTAACTTTATATGATTATATTTTAAGTATTACTATTGGGTCGATTGCGGCGGATAGTATTATTAGTTTAGATACACCATTATATGATGGGTTGATAGCGATAGTTGTGTTTGCTTTTATTGGGTATTTATTTTCTTTATTAGCGTTACAAAGTCATATGGTAGAGGAGTTTATTGATGGGGAACCGTTGGTTTTGTTTGAGAATAATAATTTTAATTATGGTAATTTAGATAGAGCTAAGATGAGTGTAGCAAAGGTTTTAGAGCATTGTCGGTTGAAAGGATGTTTTGATATTAATGAGTTAGATTCAGCGGTTTTGGAGCCTTCGGGAGATGTATCTATTTTATTAAAGGGAAATAATCAACCATTAACGAGTAGGGATGTTAAGAATAATATTCAAAAGAATAGTAAGAAACAAACTTTAAGTCATAGTATTATTGTGGATGGAGTTGTGGATAAAGAAGAGTTAAAGAAAGCAAAAAAGACAAAGTCTTGGTTAAATAATTATTTAAAATCGAAGAAACATAAGTTAGATAGAATAGCACTTTTAAGTATAGATAAAAATAATAAAGTAACTATTTTATTAAAAAATTAAAACGGCTTTGAGACAAGTCGTTTATTTTATTTCGAGGGTCATAGTTTCTTTAGTAGTTATAAAGTCTTCTTTGATATAGAGGTTTTTAGCTTGATAGTTTTGACTACAAACATTAACTTCTATTTTAGAGATATTATTATTTAAGACCCAGTTTTTAAAATTATGAATTAGTTCTTTAGCAATACCTTGATGGCGATAGTTTTCAAGAACATATAAGGCATCTAGTTGAGCAATTTTATGATTACTAGTAGCATCACTATCTTGAATAAATCCATATAAATAACCAGTTATAGTTTTATTTTCTTCGGCTACTAATAAGATTTTAGTAGGATCATCAATATAGTTTTCATACATATTGGTGACAACAAAGTTTTCATTGATATCATTATTATATTGTTTTTCGTCTCTAATTAAGAGAGTTAGGAAGTGGTTTAGTTTGGGGGCATCTTTTAATATAGCTTTTCTTATTTTCATTTTTCTTCTCCTTGATAGGTGACATTTTTTAGTTCTTTAAATCCGATAGTATAGTAATTATTTCTGGTAGCACTTATAACGGGTAATTTTTGTTGTTCAGGGGTTGGGTCATTAAAGATGCAACCACAGACGTTATGCCATTTAGAAATACTTTTAAATGATAGACATTTAGGACATTTTTTGACATCGTAATATTTTATGATATTTTGTTTAGTTGTAACTTTTAAAAGACAATGGATTAGATATTTACATTTATGATTATCTTTATTTTTATCAATCCAAGTGGTTTCTTCTTTAATTAATTTACGTAGTTTTAAGTTTCCCATAATATCACCATATAAATTATATTTATATTTTAATATAAATATTTTCTAATATTATTTTACCGCATTTAAGTAGTTTAATAAATAGTTTTTAGTTTTTCTTTAATAATTTTTTTATTTTTTAATAAACGTTCATCATTAGGGTTTATTTTTAAGGCTTTATTAATAGCTTTAAGACTAGAGGGGAATTTATTGGTATTAAAGTAAGCAATGGATAATAGGTCATAGATAGTTTCATTCCAACTAAAGGGTTCATTGATATAGGATTTAGTTTTGGTAGTAATTTTTAGGGCTTGATTACAGTATTTAATAACTTTAGGGTAATTTTTTAGTTCATGATAAGTAAGAGCAAGTTCAAGATAAGCATCTCTTAAATAAGGGGCTTCTTTAAGGGCTTTTTGATACCATAGTATTGCTTCATCATAGCGATTTAAACCTTTATAAGAACGGGCGATGAAGCGCATGGAAGCGGCGCGTTCATCTTTCCAGGTAGCGTTAGGTAGATTTAAATGTTTGATTAAAGTATCGATAGCATCATTGTATCTTTTATAATACATATATTCTCTTCCTAAATAGTGCATATTACGGTCATCATTAGAATCTTCTTTAACGGATAGTTCTAAGAGGGGAAGATAGGAAGAACGAGATTTAGTTTTATCAGGGTAATGGTTTAAGGTTATTGCATCAGTAAAGAGGAGGTGTTCTTTATCTTTACCAATATAGGTTAATATTTCGTGGACAGGGTGGGTCCATTGATAATCGTTTCGAGTATGAATTTTTTCAATATAGAAGTTAACTAATGGGTTATTATTAGCATCTAAGCTCCAGTTATAATTATAAGCTAATCTGGTAGTATCTTTTTGCCAAATACTTTCTAATTTTTGACGCCATCCCGGAATAAATTGTTCATCTAAATCGGTGCACACACAAATATCGGCATCTTGGGGGATTAAAGATAGGGAATCATTTCTGGCTTTATCAAAACGCCATTTAGCGTATTTTTTTACTGTTACATTAACATTATGTTTTTGTAATAGTTTTATCGTATCATCAGTAGAACCGGTATCTAAAACATAAATACCATCAGCTTCTTGCATAGATTTAACCCAAGTATTAACAAATTTACTTTCATTTTTAGTTATAGCATAAACATATATTTTTAATTTTTTATTCATAAAAAAACTCCTTTATGTAATATATGTTTAAGGAGATTTTTTTAACCAAGTTTAGCTACATTAATCATATTATAAGCCCATTCTTTAAAGAAGAATGGTTTAGGATGAATACCATCATTATAGATAGGGTTTTCTTCCTCTTCTAAGATAAAATTATTATCAATACAAGTAATAGATAGTTCTTCACACATAGGAGTCATTTTTTTATTATACTCGGGGATTAAGTCTTTAACATCACTTCTAGTAGCATTAGCTAACATATTAGCATAGATTTTAGCATTAGGAATTTTTTCTTTAATAGTTTTTACACTAGCTTTATAAGCATTAATAAATCCATCAATATTAGATCCATAATTTACTACATCATTAACGCCATATTGCATAAATAAATATTTAACATCTGCCCCATTATTTAATAAAGTATTTAAGTCTTCAATAGCATATTTTACAGAACGACCTCTGGTCCAGATAACATTGCTTTTATTTAAGACATTATAAGCGGTTAGACCTTCGGCAAAAGAGTCGCCGATAACGTAGGCATTAGCGTCGCTAAATACTTTAGCGGCCCCTAGTAAACGGGTTTGATTAACGCTTCCTTCAGGGATACTAGATGCTTCGCTAATATTTAACTGACTCATATTATTTATAATAGTAGCGATAGCACTTTTTTTATTTATATTAACTTTTTCTTCTTTAACATTATGGACAGAAAAAAAGATAAAAGTAGCACTAAATGCTAAAGAAAAAGTTATTAAAATTATAAATACTGATTTAACATTAATTCTTTTCATATGAATACTCCTATTTTATATTATAACATTGGTTTAATTTTTTGTATACTAAGAATTTTAATTTTTAAGGATACTTGTTATCTAGTATAAATTATATTATAATACAAATATAATTATTTTAAGGAGGTATTTATGAAAAATAAAGTAATGGCAGGAACATTTTTATGGATGTTTATAGGATTATTAGTAACTTTTATTACAGGGTATGTAGTTAGTATTAATGAAAATATGTTAAATAATATATTTAATGGAGGAAGTTATATTATTTTAGTTATTTTAGAATTAGTTTTGGTTATATTTTTATCTGCGCGGGTGTTTAAGATGAGTAAGACGATGGCACGGATAGCATTTTTGGTTTATTCTTTTGTTAGTGGGCTTACTTTTGGATCGGTGTTTGTAGTTTATAAATTAACTTCTATAATGTTAATTTTTGGGATAGCAGCTTTAGTTTTTTTAGTATTTGCTTTATTGGGTTATTATACAAAGATAGATTTAACTAAGATAGGAACATATTTATATATGGCTTTACTAGCTAGTATTATTTGTATAATAGTTAATATATTTATAAATAGTGCAGTATTTGATACAGTATTATCCGTTATTATTTTAATTATTTTTATGGGGATTACAGCTTATGATATACAAAGAATTAAAAGTTTAAGTGATAGTAATTTAAGTGAAGATAATTTAATGATTTATGGAGCTTTAGAGTTATATTTAGATTATATTAATATTTTCTTACATTTATTAGAATTATTTGGTAGAGATAATTAAAAAAAGTCTTAATTGACTTTTTTATTTTGTTTTTTAGTTTTTTTCTTAGGTTGTTTACTAACTACTACTGCATCTTTTACTTCTTCTTTAGGTTTAGTATTTTTTCTTCCTTCTACAACATCGAAGACATAACCAACTATTTCAATACCAGCATAGATCATTAATAAAATACCAATAGTAGATAATACTAAGTTAGATACTAAGATGATATAGAAACCTAATATAATTAATAGGATGGATATAATTAAAGTACTAACAAAACGATTATCTTTACGGTCCATATAACTTAGAGCATAGATTAAACGGGTGATACCTGAGAAAAGAATCCAAGCTCCAATTAAGTATCTTATGGTTGCTTCAATAACTCCGGCTAAAAAGATAAATATAATAGCAAGGATGATACCTATTATACCAGATACTAAACTAGTATTTAATTTAGTTTTAGTATAAGTGTAAATAGAGTATACACCATATAAAGCAAATAATGCGCCACAAATATAAGATATACTTTTTATGACCATATCAGGGTTAGTAAATAATAATGCTCCTAAAACAAAGACTACAATAGCAGTTAAGAGTGTAGTTTTTCTTTCTTTTGTAACTTCTATTTTCATAATTTTACCTCATTTCTTGATTTTATTATACATATTTTTTCAAAATATAGCAATAAAAGTTTTGACAAATATATTATTTTAGTTTAGAATAAAAATAGTAAGGATAGGGAAGAATATGGTTGATATCAGTTTTAGATATAAAGTTGCTTTGTCTAGTATTTTAGTGTTAATGGTATTTGTAACATTATCTAGCTTTTCTTATGCATTTTTTACAACAACAATAAATGGACTTGATAATGCTAAAGTTGTGGGTGTGGCTAGTGAAGCGGTAAATATGGAATTAACAGGGACAGATAACATTAATTTATCAGCAGAAAAACCTGTAGATGATAGCACGGGGATTACGAAAACTCCTTATACTTTTACTTTAACAAATGGTAATACTTATCCAGTTAATGCTTATATATATTTATGTGTTGATCTTGATTCTAAATTAGGGGATGGTGTAACTGCATTAGATCCAAAATATATTAAATATGCTTATTTAAATAATGGTGGAGCTTTTACAACTGATATTGCTAAAAAGTTATCAGATCAAACGCCTGGTACGAGTATTGATCCTACACAATATAAAGCTTCTTATTTGTTAGATACGATAACTGGTATAACTAATGGTCAAACCAGAACGGGATTTAAATTAGCTTTGTGGATATCTGATCCATCTTCTGAGCTAAATAGTGTTGTTGATTGTTCTGATGATGGTGAATGTGAAGCAACAGGAATTATGGGTCAAACATTTCAAGCACATATAGTGGTTAGAACTGAGCAAGCTCGAGAACAACCTCTTGGAACTGATGCTGGTGAGGTAGTACCAACAACACCTCCTGTTGAGCAAGCGGGAGATGCTGGGATATCAAATGGACCAGAAGTATTTGATACACCAACGGAAATAAATGGGACGCAACCAGAAGTAAGCGAAAATTCAACACCTGGTATAGTAGGATTACAAACTGTTACTCCGGGAATAAGTAGTACGCCAGAAAATAGTATTCCTAATGAAGAACAAAATAATAGTGAAGGTATGGAAAGTCCTTCGGTAGAATAGAAAGTTAATTATGAAAGAGACTTTTAGAAAATTTAAAGATAGTGTAAAGGGAATAGCTAAATATGCTAGTCATAAAGATTTAAAAAGTTTAATAAATATATTTTTAGAGATGATATTAATAGTATTAATAATTGCAATATTTAAATTCCCATTTATATTAATTAGAGATTTTGGAGTTGATTTTGTAACATCAATGGGGATAGCTTTAAATGGAATAGTATTGGGTATATGGAATGTTGTGTGGGATTTATCGTATACGTTGTTTGGAATATATGTTTTTATGCGAATTATTGGAAAAAGATATGAAAATATTGGAAAGAAATAAAATTTAGGGTTGTAAAAATCCTTTTTTTGTTGTAGAATTTTTAAAGTGCGTAAAGAAATGGGGAAGTTTATATGGATAAGATAATTAATATAGCAGTTGTTGCTCACGTTGATGCAGGAAAGAGTACTTTAGTAGATGCTTTACTTAATCAAAATGGGGTATTTAGAGAAAATGAAGTGGTAAATGATTGTGTTATGGATAGTAATGACTTAGAAAGAGAAAGAGGTATTACTATTTATTCTAAAAACTGTGCTATAAGATATAAAGATTA
>CANQHW010000004.1 GCA_947623855.1 uncultured Bacilli bacterium
GATATGATGAAAAAATTTAATTTATTTGCAATCGGAGTTGTTGCAATGTTAGTTGCGGCTGTTGGTGTTAACGCTGCTACAGTTACAAATACTGATGACGGTAAAACAGTTGTTACTGGCGATATTACTACTGCTGATGATTTAAAAGCTTGTTTAGAAGCTGATACAGCAACTTGTAAAGTAGTTACTGATAATATTACTTTAAATGCTAATGCTAATGTTAAAGGTAACGTTGAGATCACTATTGATAGTGGTAAAACTGTAAAAATAAATAGTCCATATTCAATTACTGTTCTTAAAGATGCTAAGTTAACAGTTACTGGTGGTAAAATTGTTGGTGGTATGTCTAATATTTTTACAGTTAATGTTGGTGGAGAACTTAATGTAAAAGACACTGAGTTAGCTGGAAATACAAATCCATACAGTAAATATTGGTATGAAGCTGTAATTGCTGTTATGGGTGATGATACTGCTGATAAAACAACAGTTAATGTTGATGCTACAGTTACTGGTTATAAAGGATTAGTTGTATATCCAAAAACTATTTCAAGTTTAGGTCATGTAGATAAACCAGTAAAAAATGTAGATGTAACCGTAAATGGTACTTGGAATACTGAAGACTATACTGTTCAAGTTCAAGGTAATGTAAACTCTGGCGAAAATGTTAATGTAACAGTTGCTGGTGGTGAATATACATCAAAGACTATAGCATTATATGCTGCTGGAGAAGGAAACTGGACTGTTAAGGGTGGTAAGTTTAATGCTTATGTACCATTTGTTGTTAAAGATGGTAAAGTAACTATTAATAATGGTGAATTTACTGCTGATAAGGCCGTGCCTTCTTCACCTGCTTTAAGTGCAAGTTCTGGTGATGCTAGTGGCAAAGCTGCTGCTGTGTTAGTACTTGCAAATTCTAAATATGGTGAAAATAGCGCTAAAGGTCTTGAATTAACTATTGAAAATGGTACATTTAAAAGTACTAGTTATGCTGCATTAGCTATTGCAAAATCAGGCCAAGATGCTGCTGATAGTAAAATCGAAAAAATTACAGTAAAAAACGGAAATTTTGAAGGTAAAAACCAACCAGCAGTTCTTGTAGTTAGTGGTTTAGGTACTAATGATGCTAAAAAAGCAGAAAGATTTATTCAAAATGGTACATTTAAAGGATCAGATAATTTAGATGATAATCTTATTGCTTTACATCGTACTGATGTGACTTTTACTGAAGGTGTACAAACAGTAGGAGCAGAAAATGCTGTTAAAAAATTAACAATTGCTAAAATTACTAACACTACAGGTGATAAATTAACACTTCCAGTTATTAGTGGAGATAATAGTGTAAGCCCTATCAAGTTATTCACTGGTAATGAACTTGATTTAAATGAAGTTTTACATTTAGACACTGAAAACTATACAGTTACTTACAAAATAACTAAAGGAGATGCTAAGATCACTAAGGGTGTTCTAACTATGGGTTCTAAAGATGCAACAATCGAAATCGTTATTGAACCTTGGAGAGAACCAACTGCAGAAGATGAAAAAACAATTGTTGGTCCAGATGTAACTCCTGTAGAAGAAAACAAACCTGCAGAAGAAAATAAACCTGCAGAAACAACTCCAACTCCAGATGATACTAAGAACCCTAACACATTAGACAACGTAACAAGCGTTGCTGCAATGGGCGGAATTAGTTTAGCTATCGCTGCTGCTGGAATTGCAACTCTTAAAAAAAGAGAAAACTAATAATTAAAAAGTTCGCTTAAAAGCGAGCTTTTTTTGTGGATTTAAATGGTTATTTTTGGTACAATAGTAATGTAATGGTTAGGTGATAACTTATGGAAGATAATATTGCAATAAAAGTTAGTGATATGACTAAGAGTTTTAAGTTATATTCTGATAAAGCTAATACTTTAAAAGAAAGATTAGTTAGAGGGAAAAAGAATAAGATTGAGGAAAGAGTAGTTTTAGAGGATATTAATTTAGAGATTAAGAAGGGGGAGACGGTAGCTTTAATTGGAGTTAATGGAAGTGGGAAGTCTACATTATTAAAGTTAATGACTAAGATTATATATCCTAATAAAGGTAAAGTTATAACTAAGGGGAAACTTACTTCTTTATTAGAGTTAGGAGCAGGTTTTCATCCAGATTTTACGGGAAGAGAAAATATATATTTTAATGCGGCGATATTTGGTTTAAATGCTCATGAGATTGATAAAAGAGTTTTAGATATTATTAATTTTAGTGAACTTAATGATTTAATTGATACTCCTGTTAGGACTTATTCTTCAGGACAATATATGCGTTTGGCGTTTTCAATAGCTATTAATGTAGATGCAGAGATTCTATTAATTGATGAGATTTTAGCAGTAGGAGATCAACATTTTCAAGATAAGTGTTTTTTAAAGTTAAAAGAGTTATCAATGAGTGATAAGACAATTGTGATTGTTTCGCATAGTTTGGATTCTTTAAGAGGAATATGTACAAGGGGGATATGGCTTAATAAGGGGCATATTGCTATGGATGGCGAGATTAATACGGTTATAGATAAATATTTAGAAAAATGTAAATAGGTGAATATATGGAAGAGATAAAAGAAGTATTTAAGTATCGGGAGTTATTAAAGGCGAATGTTAAGAAGGATATTAGAGGGAAATATAAGGGTTCTTTTTTAGGAGTGTTATGGTCTTTTGTTAATCCTTTATTATCGGTTTTAGTTTACGCGATAGTGTTTCCTCTTATTTTAAAGGATAGTCAACCGCATTATGTAACTTATTTAGTTATTGGGATTATTCCGTGGACTTTTTTTACAACGGCGGTATCTTTAGGGACGACGAGTATTTTAGTTAATAGTGGGATTATTAAGAAGGTATATTTTCCAAGAGAGATACTTCCTATTTCAGTAGTTACGAGTGCTTTAATTAATTTTTTGATATCTTGTGTTATTATTTTGATATTTGTTATTTTTTCAGGGATTGGTCTTAGTAAGTATATTTTATTATTACCGATTGTGGTTATAGCACAGTATTTATTAACTTTAGGGATAGTTTTAATTACGAGTGCAATAAATGTTTATATTCGGGATGCAGAGTATATTATTAATTTTATTATTTCAATGCTTTTTTATGCGACACCAATATTATATGCTCCGGATTTATTTCCTCCTAATTTAAGGTTTATTCATACTTTAAATCCTTTAGCTACTTTAATTAATGCATATCGGGATATCTTTTATTATAAGGTAATTCCTGATGTAGGGAGTTTATTTATTTTAATTATTTTTAGTATAGGGTTAACTATGGTAGGATATAGAGTATTTAATAAGTTAGAGAAGGGTTTTGCTGAGGAAGTTTAGGATGAAGAAGGTTAAGTTAGCAGGAACGGTTATTTTATATAATCCTAGTAAAGAGAATTTAGAGAATATTTTAGTTTATCTTAATGAGGTAGATAGGTTATATTTAGTGTGTAATAGTGCTAATATTCCAAAGGTAAGTTTATCTAAGAAGATTACTTATATATATAATTCTAGTAATTATGGTATAGCTAAGTCTTTAAATATTGCGGCTTATCAAGCGATTAAGGATGGTTATGAGTATTTATTAACTTTAGATCAAGATAGTAAGATGAAGGCTTCTATTGTTAAGGAAATGAAGGATTTTATTAGTAAGACAGATATTAAGAATATTGGTCTTATAAGTCCTTATCAAGATATTTTAACTTTAGAGGATAAACCTAAGGAAAAGATAGAGTATAAGATGGAGGTTATGACTTCGGGAAATATTATTTATTTAGATGCTTTTAATACTATTGGAGGTTTTAAGGAAGAGTTATTTATTGATGGAGTAGATATTGAATATGGATTACGTTTAAATAAAAGTGGATTTAAAGTAATTAGGTTAAATTATTTAGTAATGGAGCATAGTTTAGGTAAGGCGGAAGAAAGAAAGATTTTTAATAAGAGAGTAATTATATCTAATCATAATGCTTTAAGAAGATATTATATGATAAGAAATACTTTATATATTAATAAATGGTATAAAGATATTTATCCTGAGTATTGTAAAATGTTACTTAGAGTACAAAGAGGGCAGATAAAGAGGGTTTTATTTTTAGAGAAGGATAAGTTTAAGAAGATTAAGATGATGATTAAGGGGTATAAGGATTATAGAAAAGGGATTGTAGGTAAATTAGATTGATAAAATTAGAGGATTAAGTTAAACTAAGTAGTAAGGAGTTTTGATTATGGTTAAGAAGGAAGAAGTATTTAATGAAGAGTTATTAAATGATAATAAGAAGATGTTTTATGAGATAGATAATTTAAGAAAAGAAAATAATATTTTAGAAGATGAAGTTAGTTATTATAAGAATGAGAATGATAAGTTAAGAGAGGTAGCTTTAAAACTTCTTAATTCTACTAGTTGGAAGATAACTAAACCTATAAGAGCATCTAAAAGTCTTTTATTACGGGTTAAAAATAAGATTAAAAGGGTAAATAGTAAAGTTAAAGTTTTAATGGATAATAGTGATACTAAAGCAATAGATAATTTAGATGATAATATGCCATATCAAAGATTAGAGATTGATAAGTTAGTTAAGATGTTATCTAAGTATGATATTATATCTTTTGATATGTTTGATACTTTAGTTTTTCGTTATCTTACTAAACCAACAGATTTATTTAATTTATTAGAGTTAGATTTAGGGATTAGTGATTTTGCAAAGAATAGAGTTTTAGCGGAGAAGGAAGCAAGGTTAAATACTTTAAAAAAGAATTATGAGATAGATATTTATGATATATATGAAAGGTTAAATATTAAAGATAAAGATAAGGTTATTTTAGAAGAGTTTAATTTAGAATTAAAGGTATGTTATGCTAATGAGTATCTTAAAGAAGTAGTAAGTAGGTTACAAGAGTTAGGGAAAAAGATTATTGTAGTAAGTGATATGTATTGGACGAAGAAGCATTTAGAGAAGATATTAGAAACTTTAGGGTTTAGGGAAATAGAGGTTTTTGTTTCTTCTGGTTATGAGGTTAATAAAGGAAAGGGCGAGTTACAAGGTATAGTTAACAATAAATATCCGCATAAAAAGGTTATTCATATGGGGGATAATTATAATGCTGATATTTTAGGTAGTAAGAAAGCTGGATGGGAGACGTATTATTATAAGAGTTGTAAAGATATCGCTGAGGATTTTAATGATTATGTTTCTAATAAATGTTTAGTTTCTTCTGTTAGTTGTTCTTTAATATATAATTATTTATATAATGGATGTCATAATTATTCTAAGTATTATAAGTATGGATTTAAGTATGCAGGTTTACTTACTTGTGGATTTATGGAATATCTTAATAAGATTGTTAAAGAACAAGGGATTGATAAAATATTTTTCTTAGCGAGAGATGCTAAAGTATTTTATGATGTTTATAATACTTATTATAAAGAGTGTGATAATGATTATGTAGTAATATCTAGAAGTGCAATGTATGAAGTATTATTTGAAAGTAATATGGATAATTTTATTAATTTTTATTTTAAATCACGAGCTAGTATAGGAAAGTATACTATAGCTAGTTCTTTAGAGGAAAGTGATTTAAAGTTTTTAGTAGCTAAATTAAGTAAGTATGGTTTAAATGGGTATGAGTATTTAAATATAGATAATTTTCCGAAATTAAAAGAGATGATTGAGGATAATTATGAAGAGATATGTAAGTATTTTGCTTCTTCTAAAGAGAGTGCTTTAAAGTATTTTAAGAAACTTACTGGTAATGCTAAAAAGATTTTAGCAGTAGATTTAGGTTGGAGTGGGACGATTGTTTCTTTATTAGGAGATTTTTATAAAGAGAATAATTTAGATTGTGAAGTATTAGGGGCTTTTATTGCAAATAAAGATGAGGTTAAAGTAAATAATTTAGTTGTAAGTAAAAAGTTTTATCCTTATTGTTTTTCTTATAATAATAAAGCTTTAGAGATAAAGGTAGGGTCTTTAGAAGGTAGTAGTAAAGCAATGATTTTAGAAAGTATTTTTACTTCTAATGATAAAACTTTATTAAAGTATGATAAAGAGTTTGTCTATGGTCCGGTTACGAATAATGAGTATATTATTTTAGAGTTACATAAAGGGATTAAAGATTTTGTTAAGAAGTATTTAGAAGTAAAGAAAGTAATTAATAAAGATTTTATTTTAGATTCTTATACAGTATTTGAACCATTATATGAGGTTTTAAAGAATTATAAATATAATTATAATATATTTAGAAGTTTTAAAGAATATAAAGATTCTTTACCAAGATTTAATTCGGAAAGAGAGATTACAACGATTGGTAAGATTATGAAAGATAGAAATTTAGTATAATAGGAAGAAGGGATAATATGAGGGATAAAACTTTAGGAGTATTTATATTTTATGATAAAGAAGGTATAGTTGATAGATATGTTTTATATCTTTTAGATTCTTTAAAAGATGCTACTGATGAAATAATAATTGTTTCAAATGCTTATTTAGATCCAAGAGAGAAAGTAAAACTTAAAAAATATAGTGATAAGATTATTATTAGACATAATGTTGGGTTAGATGCGGGAGCTTTTAAAGAAGTTTATGATATATATAAAGAATATTTTAAAAGTTTTAAAGAATTATTAGTAGTTAATGATACTTTTTATGGACCATTTATTCCTTTTAAAGATATATGTAAAGAGATGAGTAAAAAAGAGGTAGATTTTTGGGGTTTATCCGCAAATTATGATAGTGTTGATGGTTATGGGTTTTTACCGGATAAGATGATTCATAGTCATATTCAAACGTTTTTTATAGCTTTTAGAAATAAAGTTTTAAATAGTAAAGCTTTTAATGATTATTGGGAAAAGTATGATATTAGTAAAAGAGATAGCTTTCTTGATGTAGTAACTAAACATGAACTTTTCTTTACACATTATTTAGAACAAGCGGGTTTTAAGTGGGATGTATATACGAATTTAGAGAAATATCATAGTAAGTTTTTAGAAGAGAATTTTAATTGTTATGCATATGTAGCTTATGATATGATTAAGAATTTAAATTGTCCTTTTGTTAAGAGAAAGAATTTTGTTTTTGATAGAAAGGATGCCTTATTTTTAACAGATGGATCAGATGCAAGGAAGAGTTTAGATTATATTAAAGATAATAAGTTATATGATACCGATATGATATATGAAAATTTAATTAGGTTATATAATCCTAATGAATTATATTATGGGTTAAATTTAAATTATATAGTTAAAGAATCTAAAGTAAGTAATAATATAGGAGTATGTATAATTTTAGAAGAAGTAAAGACGATTGATTTATATATTGATTATATTAAGAATAGTCAAATAGATATTATTGTATTTACAGATAAAGAAGAGATTTTAAAAGTATTAAAAGATAATAAGATTAAGGTTTATGATAAAGAGAAGTTTAATTATAAGAAGTATGATTATTTAGTAATTTTAAAAGATAGTAATCATAATAAACAAAGAATACCAACAGTATATAATGATAATATAATTAATTGTTTTAGTAATGGAATAGGTAATAATAATTATTTAAATGGAATAGGTAATATTTTTAAAGAGAATAAGTATTTAGGATTATTATTAATACCAAGTAATTATCATAGCTCATATTTTGAAGAGTTAAGTGATGAGAGTGCGGTAATTAGTGCAAATAATAATTTATGTATTATTAAGTCCGAATTATTTAATTGGGAGCTTATTGATAAGAGTGATTTTGTTAAAGAGTATATTAATTATGGAGCTAAGAAATATTTAGTAGGAAAGATATATAATTTAGAGGAATTACCAAATATTTTAACTAATCAAGAATATATTATTAAAAAGACTTATCAAAGTTTAAGAACACATCATGAAGCGATTACATCATCTTTTTCGGAAGCTATATATTTTATTGAACATACGAAAAGTAATTTAATACCAGATAAGTTTTTGGTTAAAATATTAAAGAAAATTAAAAATAGATTAAAAAGATAATTAATCTTTTTTAATTGCTTAATATATAAAAATACTATATAATTTTAGTATAGAAAGAGAGATTAAATTATGAGTAAGTTTGTTACAAGGATTAATAAGCGGTGGGAAAGTTTTATTACTAAACCAGGAATATTTAATTTTTTACCTCATAATTTAATCTTATTTATTTTCTTTATTATAAGTATTATTACAATAGTAAGTTTTGGTTTTAAAAATAAAGTTATGGATGATGTCTTATATAGTCAGGTTATAGCAGATGGAGTAGTTGATCCGATAGTAGTAGATCCGGTAGAGATATCTTTTAAAGATAAAGATTTAAAAGGAAAACCAGAGAAGTTATGTTTAACTTTTGCAACTTATAGTAGAGAAAAATCAGATTCTTCTTATAAGTTTGTTTTATATCATAAGGAAGAAGTAATTAAAGAAGAAGCATTTAATTCTAAGGTTTTAAAAGATGGAGAAGATTATTGTTTTGATATATCTTTGGTAGATAAAAAAAATTATAAAGAGTATAAAGCAGAGATAGTACCGGTTTATACGGATTTAGATAATGTGATTACAATATTTAAAAATAGTAAAACAAATGACTTAGCAATGCGTATTTTAGGTACGGATCAAAATAGAGTAATTAAAGGGGTAGTGGGATGTTTTTTTATAGGGATATTTTTATTTTTAAATTATTTAGCTAATACTAAGAAGATAGCTTATGAGAAATGGTGGTTATTATTTGCTTTTAGTTATGCTTTACCGATAATGTTTATTTATCCACCATATCAAATACCTGATGAACCAGTACACTTTTATAATTCTTATATGCTTACGCAATTAGATATAACTAAACCTTTATATAAAAGTGTTAATAATAAAACATTTATTGCACCTGAATCTTTAGATTGTTTAAATTATTCGAAGATTGAAGTATTAGATAAAGTAATTGATTTAAAGGATATTAAAGATTGTCTACGCAATGTTGATAATAAAAAAATGCCCAATATTTATTGGTCAACGCAATCAAAATTAGGGTATATTGGTAACGCTATAGGGATTAAGTTAGGGGATATAATAAGTAATTCTTCGTTAGTTATTTTTATGATGGGAAGATTAGTTACTTTACTTTTAGCGATTGGGCTTATATATATAGCGATTAAGATTACACCGAAATATAAAGAGATATTTTTAACCATAGCAACTATTCCAATGTTTATTCAAGAGATGGGTTCATTTTCTTATGATTCATTATTAAATGCGATTATTTTACTTATTATGGCGGTGATTATAAAGTTAATATATGAAGATAGGGTATCTTTAAAATATTTAGGAATAATTTTAGGTGGGGGGATATTTATTGCGGACATTAAGATGATTTATTTACCTGTAATATTATTAATGTTATTAATACCTAGTAAGAAGTTTAAGAAGAGTTATTATAAATATATATATTGTTTAGGAATAATTATATTATCTTATATGGGGGGAAGTCTTACTAAAGCGATATTTGCTAATGGGAGTGTAGCGGTGGTAGATCCTAATAGTTATAATTTACAGTATGTTTTAAAACATCCCGCATTTATTTTGGAAGTAGCTTATAATACGTTAGCAAAAAATTCGATGCTTTATTTAAGAAGTTTAATAGGGTATTTTGGATGGTTTAAGTTTAGATTAAGTGATATTTATATTGTAGCTTATTTAATATATATGGGATATCTTGTTAGATATAATAAATTAGATTATGAGAAGAAAAAAGATAAAGGGATAATAATTGGGGGGATTTTGCTTTCGTTAGCAGCGGTTTTTGCTTCGATGTATTTTACTTGGAGTGCGGAAGGATTAAATTATGTTGATGGAGTTCAAGGAAGGTATTTTATTCCGTTATTGATACCAATATTATTAATGTTTATGAGGAGAAAAGAGCGGGGAAAGGTTAATAATAAGATAGTAGTTAATTTTATAAATATAGTATTATTACAATATATTTTAACTTTAGTATTATATTATTATTAATTGATTAAATAAATTATTTAATTTATAATAATAGTAAGAGGTTGTATTATGGGAAAAGAAAGAGTTTTAATAATTATTCCAGCTTATAATGAAGAAGCCAATATTTTAAATACTTATAAGAGTATTATGGATTATAATAAAGAATATAAAACGAATTATAAAGTAATGGTTATAAATGATGGCTCTAATGATAATACAGAGAATTTTTTACAAGAATTTAATGTCCCACATATTAAACTTGTACAAAATTTAGGTATTGGGGGAGCGGTCCAAACAGGATATAAATATGCTTTAGAAAATAATTTTGATATAGCAATACAGTTTGATGGAGATGGCCAACATAATGTAGAGTATATTAAAGATTTAATAGCACCGATTATAAATAATAATGTAGATTTAACGATTGGGTCGCGGTTTTTAAAAGAAGGAAGTAGTAAGTTTAAATCAACAAAGATTCGAAGAATGGGGATTAAGGTAATAGCGTTTTTTATTAAAATTTTTACGGGAAGAAAGATTACTGATCCGACGAGTGGATTTAGAGCAGCTAATAAAAGTGTTATAAAGATTTTTGCAGAGGATTATCCTAATGATTCACCAGAACCAATATCTTTTGTTAAGATAGCTAGGATGGGTTATAAAACGAGAGAAGTGGCTGTATCAATGAATGAAAGAGTAGGAGGTTCTTCTTCGATTACTTCTAATATATGGAAACCAATGTATTATATGGTTAATGTATGTATTGCTATTATGGTAACAAGTTTTATTAAAAAGAAGAGGAGATAGTATGAGTATACGTTTAAGAGTATTTTTAATTGTTTCGACGTTAATATTTATTATTGGAATAATTAATTCAATTAAAAAGAATGATGTCAATATAAAGTATTCCTTGATATGGTTATTTAGTGGTATTTTAATTATTGTGGTTACTTTAATACCGAATTTATTAGAAATATTAAGTGATTTTTTAGGATTTGAATTAGTATCTAATATGATTTTTTTACTAGCAATATTATTGTTATTAGTATTAAGTTATTCTTTTACAGTAATATTATCAAGACATGCAAAAAGAATTAGGTTATTAACCCAAGAAATATCAATATTAAAAGAGAGGGTAGATAAAAAGTAGAATTACTTTTTATTTTTTTATAACTTCGTAAAAAAGGTTTAGGTATTCTCTAGCAATAAGTTCTTTAGCATACTTAGGAAAAGTAAATTTATGATGGGGAAGAGATTGAACACTTTGGATTTTTCTAATCCATTCTTGGGGATCGGTAGGGTTATCGACATAACTACATTTTCCTTCAGTTACTTCATATAAAGAGGTACATTTGGTAGTAATAACTTTAGCTTTTAACATCATGGCTTCAATAGGAGGCATACCAAAACCTTCAAAAATACTTGGGAATAAGAAAGTATTAGCATTTTTAATTAAAACATTTCTTTGAGAATTAGTTACAAAATTAGTTAAAATAATATTATTTTGTAATTGTTTTTCGGTAATTAAATTTAATAATTCTTGTTTTTGAGGTCCTCCAACTCCCGAGATAACTAACTTTTTCGGAAGAGAGGTATCCATATCTTTTAAGATTTCCATAACTTTGATTAGGGTAATAAGATTTTTATGTTTATGTAAAGAACAAAGAGTATAATAGTAAGAATCTTTTTCGATATTATATTCTTTTTGGAAGGTTGTAAAGGAAGTTTTTTCTTCATCATTTAAAACAATGGGGTTATATATTCTAGTAAGATTTTGAGTATTTTTAAAGTGAGCTTTAATATCTTCTTTAGTAAAATCACTTATAGTTACGACTTTATTAGCATTTCGAAGACAAGATTTCCAACCTAATTTAAACCAAATATTTTCTAATTTAGAAAAATATTCTGGATAATGTAGAGCTTGAATATCGTGAATAGTAACAACGGTTTTTAATTTTTTACATTTATATAAAGGCATTTCATAAACAGGGAAAAAGACTAAATCAACTTTTTCTTTTTTAAATAAGTGATAAGCAAATAAATTTTGCCATATAAGATGGGATTTTACTTTAGTAGCATAAGTATTACAAACAATTAGTTTTATTTTAGGGGAAGAAGTATAAGATTTTAAAGAATCTTGATTATCTTGGGCTGCAAATAAAATATAGGTATTTTGATCAGGTAATTTTAAAAAACCATCTAGAAGATTGCGGAGGTAGGATTCTACACCACCAGATTTTTGGGGTTTTAACCAAGTTAAATCAATAGCTATTTTCATAATTATTGCTCCTTTTCATTTAATTTTTGTAGAATAGTTTTTTTATGGATTTTGGCAGATAATCCTTGGGTTAAAGTTTTAATAATACGATAGAGGTTTGTTAGGAAAGGCAATTTTAGGTGATTGTTTTTTAAGACAGTGTAAGATTCTTTTAAGTTGTTTAGATAACCTTGTAAGCCATTGGTACTAACGCCACCACTACGCATTTTAACTAAATATTCGGGAAGATAGGTAAGTTTATAAGGGGAAGCTAGGAAACGTAACATAAAGTCTAAATCAGCGGTGATGGGATAGGAAAGATTAAAATTTCCAAGAGTTTTATATACTTCTTTTTTAAGATACAGGGTAGGATGAGGGGGATGCCAAGCAAAGTGTGTAGAGGGTTTATGGGCAATAAAGTTACGGGTAGGAATAGACATTGTTTCTTTATCTAAAAAAACTAAATCTCCATAAACAGCATCGGTTTTTTCTTTTTTAAAAGTAGTAATTATTTTTTCAAAGACATATTTATTAGCTAAGATATCATCAGAGTTTAAAATACCAATAATATCTCCGGTAGCTAGATTAATTCCTTTATTCATAGCGTCATATAAACCATGATCTTTTTCACTAATAATTTTTAATTTACCTTGAAAAGCTTTAGTATATTTTTTTAAGATATTTAAAGTATTATCAGTAGATAAACCATCAATTATTAAATATTCATAATTTTTATAAGTTTGGTTTAAGACAGAGTTTAAAGTATCTTTAATAGTTGATGCTGAATTATAACAAACAGTTATTATACTTATTTTCATTTTATGATTCTCCTAGTAATAATTTTAACATAATTAATTAGTTATGGCAATTTAAAGGTTATTTGTCAAAAGAGTAATTATATGCTATAATCAGTGATGAATTGGAGGTATATATTATCATGGAAAAAATTAATTTAAGTATTATCTTAATTAGTTATAATCATGAGAAATATATAAAGGATGCGATTGAAAGTATTTTAAAGCAAAAGGTAGATTTTACGTATGAAATAGTTTTTGCAGATGATGCTTCAAAAGATAAAACTAAAGATATTATAAAAAGTTATGATAAAGTAATTAAATATAAACAATATTTATTTAGTAAGGAAAATCACGGAAATACTTATAATACTTGGAATGCTTTAAGTAAATGTCGGGGAGATTATGTCATTATTTTAGAAGGTGATGATTACTGGATATGGGAAGATAAAATTAAAACGCAATATCATTTTTTAGTAGATAATCCAAAGTATATAGGGGTAAGTGATAAAAGATGTGAAGTAAATAGAAAAGGACACATTATTACCCATTCTCCCGAATGGGTAAAAAAAGATTGTGATACCACGTTAGAGGATTTTTTAAATCTTAAATTATTTTCGTGTGTAGAAACAATGTATAAAAATATTTATAAAAAAGAAAAGAAGAATAAAAAGTTAAAAGAATTATTTACAAGTGATCGAATGATATGTGATATTATTCAGTGTATTTATACATTAAATTATATACAGGGGGGGGGGTTAATTCGTTTGTTAAATGTTGATGGAGCAGTGTATAGAACTATTACTTCCGGCAATAAAACGAATTATAATGCAACCCAGAAAGTATCTAAAATAGCAATGGATCATATAGATATTTTAAATAGAATTGATAAATATTATGATTATAAATTAAATTTAAATAAGTTTTATGGAAAGTTTATATTTCCGGTATGGGCTTATGGGATATTAAGTTTTAATTTAAAAGATTATAAAATGGTTAAAGAAAAAGTTAATCAAAAATATTTAAAGTATTTTAGATTACATTTTATATATTTTTTAGGGATGTATTTAAAAGTAGTATTTACCAAAATTAAAAAGGAGTTACAAAGATGAAGGTAAAAAAGAAAAATATTATATGGAATATGATTGGAATTACGGCGAATGCTTTTATATCTTTATTTCTTTTAATAATTGTGCAAAGAGTAAATGGGATATATCAAGCGGGTGTTTTTTCTTATGCTTTTTCTTTAGCGTGTTTATTTTATGTTATAGCAGTATATTATAATCGAGTTTATCAGGTAGCGGACGTTAAAAATAAATATGATGTAAATGAGTATTTAACAGCTAGGTTTTTTACGGCAGGGATGACAATATTATTAACAGGATTATTTTGTTTAATAAATGGGTTTGATAAATTAAAATTTACTTTAATAATTTTATTAACTTTATTTAAAATAGTAGAAGCTATTAGTGAATGTTATTATGGCTTTATTCAAAAAGAAGATGATCTAGCATATGTAGGAAAGTCCTTCTTTTTTAAAGCTTTAATAGGAGTGGCATCTTTTCTCTTAATAGATGTTTTAACAAAGAATTTAGTAATATCTGCTATAGCATTAATAGTAATTAATATGATAATATTATTAATAGATATTAAAAAATTTAAATCTTTATATAAGATTAAATATAAAATTACTTATACTAAAGTCTTTAATCTTTTAAAAGAAACATTTCCTATATTTTTATTTACTTTTTTAAATATCTTTTTATGTAATTGTCAAAAATATGTTATAGAGTATTTTTTAGATGAAAGTTTTCAAACGATTTTTGCAATTATTGTTATGCCCGCAACTATGTTAAGTTTATGTGGCCAATATATATTAGCACCATTTTTAAATGATTTATCAAAATTATATAATAAAAAAGATATAGATAATTTAAATAAGTATATTAATAAAATAAATAGTATTTTTATGGGATTAGGAATTGTTATTTTAATTATTGCTTTCTTTTTAGGAGTACCAGTTTTAAATATAATTTATAATATCGATTTACAAGAATATAAGATGGCTTTTTTAATTATTATTGTGGGAGCAGTATTCTTTGGTTTAGCAGCAATTATTTCTTCTTTATTAACGGTGATAAAAAGAAATAAAGAACAGTTATATATTTATATTATAAGTGCGTTTATAACCCTAGGATTATCGATTATATTAATTAAATATTATGCTTTATTAGGAGCAGCCATAGCATATTTAGTTACTATGATTATTCATAGTTTAATGAGTTATTTAATGTTAAAGTATTATTTAAGAAAATAAATTTATGCTATAATAGGGGGTAGTGATGTAGGATGAAAAGAAATGAAGTCGATAGAGAACGTTTAAGTCCTGGTATGAAACAATATATGGAAATAAAAGATAATTATCCTAATGAATTATTGTTTTATAGATTAGGGGATTTTTATGAATTATTTTTTGAAGATGGGATATTATGTTCTAAAGAATTAGAACTTACTTTAACAAGTAAAAATGCTGGTTTAGATGAAAGAATACCCATGTGCGGAGTACCATATCATGCGGTAAAACCATATATTGAAAAGTTAATTAATAAAGGTTATAAGGTAGCTATTTGTGAGCAATTAGAAGATCCGAAAAGTGCTAAAGGAGTAGTTAAAAGAGGAGTTATTAATGTTTATAGTAAAGGTAGTATTGTTGATAACTCAATGTTAAAAGAATATGAAAATAATTATATTGGAAGTGTTATAGATTTTGGAATTAATTATATTTTAACTTTTGGAGATATTTCAACAGGGGAGTTTTTTATTACGGAGGTTAATCATAATTTAATTAAATTACAAGAAGAAATATTAAAACAAAATATTAAAGAAATTGTAGTTAATGATAAAAATTTATATGATAAACTTATAGAGTTTCAAGATAAGTATGGAATTATGCTTACTTTAAGTTATGAATATTTAGATAAAGGGTATGAGTATTTAATAGATAGTTTAGATAATAGTAATTATAAAATGGGTATTAAACATTTATGGTATTATTTAACAGTAAGAGAATTAAATGATTTAAATCATGTTAAAGAGATAAAAGTATTAAATAATAAAGAATTTTTACAAATGGATATTCATACAATAAGAAACTTAGAATTAGTAAATACTATTAGGTTAAATGAAAGAACATATAGTTTAATATGGTTACTTGATAAAACGAAGACGGCGATGGGAAGTCGAAAACTTAAAAATTGGTTACTGACACCGTTAGTAGATAGGGAAAGTATTTTACAAAGATACGATGCGATTGATACTTTTAATAAGAATTTTATTGTAAGAGATGAGTTAAGAACGTATTTAGATGAAGTATATGATTTAGAAAGATTATGTAGTAAAGTAAATACGGGGATGGTAAATGGAAGAGATTTATTACAAATATTACATAGTTTAGAGATATTTCCAAAGATAAATGAAGGGATAGAAAAGTTAGGTTTTAAAAGGAAGTTAAAAGAATTAAAAGAGTTAAAAGAATTATTAGCAAGAAGTTTAGTGGAAAATCCTCCCATAACAATTCGAGAAGGGGGGTTAATAAAAGAAGGTTATAATAAAGAGTTAGATGAATTAAAAGAAGTAAGAAGTGGGGGTAAAAACTTTATTGCTTCTTTAGAAGAAAAGATAAAGATAGAGACGGGTCTTAAAAATATTAAAGTTGGTTATACAAAAGTATTTGGATATTATATTGAGGTAAGTAAAGGACAAGCGGCGTTAGTAAAAGAAGAGTTTGGTTGGGAAAGAAGACAAACTTTAACGAATTGTGAAAGGTTTATTTCTCCGGAGTTAAAAGAAAAAGAAAGTTTAATTTTAAATGCGGAAGAAAAGATTGTGGAATTAGAGTATAATTTATTTAATGAGATTAAAGAAGAAGTTAAGAAGAAGATTTTTGATTTAAATAGTAATGCGAGTATTATAGCTAGTTTGGATGCGATAGGTGGTTTAGCCATTGTAGCTGAAGAAAACGGGTATGTAAGACCTAGTTTAAATGAAGAGGGTTTAATAGATATAAAAGAGGGTCGTCATCCTGTGGTGGAACGAGTTAGTAAAGAAGTTTATGTTAAAAATGATTGTGTTATTAAAGATAAAGTACGTACTTTATTAATTACCGGCCCTAATATGAGCGGGAAATCAACATATATGCGAGAGATAGCTATTATTGTGATTATGGCTCAGATGGGATCTTTTGTACCAGCTAGGGAAGCTAATTTACCAATAATTGATAAGATATTTACCCGAATTGGAGCTAGTGATGATTTAGTAGGTGGCGAATCAACCTTTATGGTGGAAATGAAAGAAGCTCAAAGAGCTTTAGCTAATGCGACGGCGAAAAGTTTAGTTTTATTTGATGAATTAGGAAGAGGAACTTCTACTTATGATGGAATGAGTTTAGCAGGAGCAATTTTAAAATATATAACAGATATTGGATGTATTACAATGTTTAGTACGCACTATCACGAACTAACGACTTTAGCAGAAGAGGATGAACATATCAAAAATATTCATATTGAAGCTAAAGAAGAAAATGATAATGTTATATTTTTACATAAAGTAGTTGAGGGAGCAATTGATAAAAGCTACGGAATTCACGTGGCGAAGTTAGCTAATATGCCAAAAAAAGTTTTGGATGATGCTAAAGAATTATTAAAGGTATATGAAACTAAAAGTAATAGTAATAGTGTAATAAGTCAAGTGAGTTTTGATTTTACTTCTAAAGAAGATAATAATTATGAAGAAATTATTAATGAGATAAAAGATATTGATATTAATAATATAACACCACTTAAAGCATTAGAATATTTAGATGATGTAAAAAGAAGAATTAAGTAGAATTTTGTTGTGTTTTAGTAAATTATTTGGGATGTATTTGCATAATATTTATAAATATGGTATAATTGAATAGTTCGAGGTGAAAAATTAATGTCCAGAACAGACAAATTAGAATTTTGTAATTTAATAGATAATATTATAAACAATGATAATTTTAAAGCTTTAGACAATGAATTACACCATGGTATTTCGCGATATGATCATTCCATAAGAGTAGCTAAGGTTACTTATTTTGTAGGAAAGAGATTACATTTAAAAAAATTAGATGAGACGGTTAAAGCAGCAGTATTACACGATTATTACTTAGATAAAGATTTAGCTGCCTATAATTCTAAACAAAAGTTAAGAAAACATCCAGATTTAGCTTGTAGTAATGCTATTAAAGATTTTAAGGTAGGAGAGTTTGAACAAAATATTATCAAAACGCATATGTTTCCTATATGTAATGAGCTTCCAAAGTATAAGGAAAGTTATTTGGTATCTTTAATGGATAAAGGGGTAGCAGCATATGAAATGTACAAATTTAAATTTAGTTTAGTATTTACCGTATGGGCTTTATTCATTTTTAATATGATTACTTTACAAAAATAGGATATATTAAAGATCAATTGGTGGTTGATCTTTTTTTTGAAAAAAATTAAATTTTACCAATTTTTAAAATTGGGCGATTTTACCCCTAAAAAGTAGTGAAATCTGTATTTTATTTTTAAAAATCTAGTAAAGATGGATTAAACCCAGTTTGTACCTTACTTTGTAAGGTATTTTTAAATAGAGAAAATATAAAGTTTTTCCCAGAAGTATGGGGAATACCAATTTTCTAAATTGGTCAAAAAAAGGCTTAAATCTGCAATTTTACTTTTATTTTATTTAAGAGTATGATGTACTCCTAGAAAGGGAGGAGTATACTTTTGCTTGCAATAACCAGTGACTTAGTATTTGGACATGTAATGTTTAGTAATCCAAAATATGTTAAAAGATTAATTCATTATATAACTAATATACCTTTACAAGAATTAGAAGGTTTAAAATACTTAGATACTAACTTAAAAGAAGAAAATATTAATTTAAAACATCCTAGAAGTGATATATTATTAGAAGTAGGTAATACTTATATAAATATTGAAATGAACAATCATCCGGATAAAGAATATATTGAAAAAAATATTACTTATTTATTTTCTATCCATAATCAAAATAATAAAAGAAGTAAAAAATATGTTTTAGGAAAAAAATATATTTTAATAAATTTAGATTATTATGGTAAAGTAGGAAATGCTATTATAAATAGATATATATTAACAAATGGGAAACAACGCTATCCTGTAGAGACGGAAATATATCACATAAAACTTGACTATACTGATAGAATAGAGTATACTGAAAGTGTAAATGAAGAGATATTAAAATATTTAAAAATTATGATATTAACAAATAAAAACGATTTAATAAAAATAAGTAAGGGAGATGAGATTTTGGAAAATTTAGTAAGAGATATGATTCATTATGAAGCAAAAGACATACCTTTTGGTTACCGTGATGTAGAAGAAGAACGCGAATGGATGATGAACTCTATCAAAGACAGATACACGGAAGAAGGGATTAAAAAAGGGGAAGCAAGAGGAATAAAGCAAGGAATAGAACAAGGCATAACACAAGGAATAGAACAAGCTAATATGACAACAGCTCATAATTTATTAAATATGGGAATGAAACCGACTCAAATAGCACAAGCTACGGGATTACCTGTTACTACGATAATGAAACTATAGAAAAATATTAACAAATAAAAACGATTTAATAAAAATAAGTAAAGGAGATGAGATTTTGGAAAATTTAGTAAGAGATATGATTCATTATGAAGCAAAAGACATACCTTTTGGATACCGTGATGTAGAAGAAGAACGCGAATGGATGATGAACTCTATCAAAGACAGATACACGGAAGAAGGGATTAAAAA
>CANQHW010000005.1 GCA_947623855.1 uncultured Bacilli bacterium
TGTTAAAGTAGAAGGAGAAGAAGGAAATAGAACTACTTTTCCTACTGAAAACGAAGGTTTAATATATGCTGGAATAACATGCGATAATGAAGGAATAACTACTGCTACTTGGGATGTGGATAATTGGTCATTAATAGTAAATACAAAAGGCCCCAATAAATGTGTCGTAACATTTAAACCGGGTTATGTATTGAGTACTTACTTATCAAAATTAGTAGAATCAGATATAACAAGTGATGGAACAGATGATGATAATAAGAGATATTATGGACCAAATGAAACAGTAAAAAATTATATCTGGTTTAATTGTGATACCTATTCAGGATTAACTAAAGATAATGCTAGTGAACATTGTGAATTATGGCGGATTATAGGACTTATGAACAACGTCGAAACCGAAAGTAAAGGTACCCAAAATTTAGTAAAAATCATAAGAGATGAATTTTTACCTAATTATCTGGTATGGGATAATAAACCAAAAGGAACAGGATCATCAGATTCAAGCTATGGAAGTAGTGATTGGACCGATTCGAGATTAATGATGTTATTAAATCCAGGATATAGTACACATGAATTAAATGCAACTGAAGCAACAGGAAGTTTGTATTGGGATAGAAAAGATGGTAAGTGTTCCGGAGCAACTAAGAGTGGGATTACTGTATCAGATGGAACAACAATAGATTGTAAATTTAGTACAGAGGGATTAAAAGGCGATGATACTGGACCAACAAAAAGTATGATTGAAAGCGTAAAATGGAAACTAGGAGGAAGAAGTACTATATCTATAGCAACACCAAGCGATTGGTATAGTAGTGAACGAGGAGCAAGTGTACCAAGTGGCAGAAAAACAGAATGGATTGGGAAGATAGGTTTAATGTACCCAAGTGATTATGGATATGCCACCGGAGGAAAAGAAAGCGGAAGCGGAAGTGGAACATATACAAGAGACCAATGTTTAGCAAAGGCAGTATCTGGATGGTCTTCCGGAGCTTACAGGACAGATTGTAGAGATACTGATTGGTTATTGGCAACTCAATGGACGATTACGCAGCGCCTTACCTCCTCCGGTGTGACCGCCCTCAACGCGTCCGGGATTGTCACCGATTACTCCACCGCGAACGAAGCGTGCGCCGTCCGTCCGACTTTATATCTGAAATCCGATGTAAAAATATTAGATGATGAAGTAAGTGATGGAAGTAGTGACCATCCATATATCATCGTACCATAATATATATATAAAGAAGAATAAACTTATATCTAGTCTTATTCTTCTTTATTTGTTATAATATCTTTATGGAGTTGACTTATATGAATGAAAAAATAAGTATGTTAGAAAGATATGGTGAAGAATTAACTGCTAAAACCTATATTACTGATCCTGCTATAGCTAGAGATGAAGAAATAAAACAAGTAATCCTTACTTTATTAACACCCGAAAAAAGTGCTCTTTTAGTAGGTAAAGCTGGTATAGGTAAAACCGCTATAGTAGAAGGTTTAGCCTATCGTATTATGAAAAACTTAGTACCTAATGCTCTACAAGGTTATAAAATATATAAAATAAATATAACTAGTTTATTAGGAACTATTGAAAGTGATGGTCAAGCTGAAAATAGAATTGATTTATTAGTCAAAGAATTAAGTACTATGACTAAAACTATTTTATTCATTGATGAAACTCACGTTTTAGTAAATAAAAACGTTACCGGAGGTTCCGGTATCGATTTTGCTAATATGTTAAAAGCCGGCCTTGATAGAGGAGAAATAAAACTAATCGGTGCCACTACTACCCAAGAATATGAAACCTATATTTTAAGAGACCGCGCTTTCCTAAGAAGATTCCAAAAAATTGAAGTCACCGAGTTTGATAAACCAACCTGTGTCAAAGTCTTAATGGGAACCTATCCTAAATTAGAAAAACAAATCGGTGTTAAATTAAACTATACTACTTTTATAATTGAAAAAATTATGGCCTTTATTGTGGAAATGACCGATGAATATAAAAGAGTTTATGAAATCGCTAGTCGTTACCCAGATATTTGTTTAACCGTCCTAGCTAATGCCTTTACCTTCGCTTTATATGAAAACCAAAGCGAAGTAAAAATCCGTCATATCTATCAAGCTGTATGTAACGCTAAAAATATCTATGAAGACGTCAAATTAAAAGAAATGGAAAGATTTAAAGTCGTATTTGCCGACCTTATTGAAGAAGAAGGCGGACTTAATAGTACTTATGATACTTTATAAAGAAAGATTTTAAATCTTTTTTTATTTAAAATAATTAATAATTTTATTTCTATTTATTTTAATATAAGTAACCAAAAACACCATCCCACAAGCATATCCTCCTAAAACATCACTAGCATAATGAACTCCTAAATATATTCTACTAATACCTATTAAAATAGTTAATATAACCATAAATATACTACCTATTATTTTATAATTCTTAGGTAATTTACTTTTAACTAAAAGATATGAAAGAAACCCATATATACATAAAGATATCATCGCATGAGCACTAGGAAAACTATAACCCATCTCTTCTATTAAATTTATATCTATTGGTCTTTCTCTAGCAAATATTAATTTAATAATAGTATTTAATATAAAAGCTAAAACTAAATTTAAAATATATAACTTACTTATATCTTTATTTTTAAATATTATAAATATAATAATAACTGATATTATACAAAATAGGGGACTTGCAAAAAAAGAAATAAACTTCATAGTATTTGTAATTAAAGGATTTTTAATAAGTGTAATTATCTTATATATACTATTATCAAAATATACTAAATTATCATCTAATAAAAACTTAACAATTACTAAAAATATCATTAACCCCATTGCAAAACATATCTTTTTCCAATGTTGTTTTATTAATTCCATAAACTTCCCTTACTTTCTTAATATATTGTACTAAAAAACTAGACTAAAATACAATAGGGTTGTATAATAATTTTACGAAAGTTTAGGTGTTATTATGACTATTTTAGTAACGGGAGCTAATAAAAATTTAGGTTTTTATCTCTCTTTAGAATTAGCTAAACTAGGATATGATTTAATCCTAGTTTATGATAAAGATGATCAAGCTAAAGAGGAATGTGTAAATAAACTAAGTAAATATAATGTCAAGATATTATGGTATAAAGTAGATATTAGTAATGAAGAAAAAATACAAAAAATGTATAAAGATTTAAGTATTAAAGGTATTAAATTAGATGGTTTAGTAAATAATGCTAGTATTTATAAAGATAATAATATTATAGATAAAAATAGTAAAGAATTTACTAAAGTGTTAACTACCAATGTTCTTGGCACTTACCTTGTCACTAAATATGCAATTCCTTTACTTAACCCTCTATCAAGTATTGTCAACATCTCTTCTGTTAATGCTTTAAATACTAACTATCCCGAAGCCATAGATTATGATGCGAGTAAAGCCGGAATTATTTCTTTAACTAAAGATTTTGCTAAATATTTAAGCCCTAAAATCCGTGTAAATACCGTCTGTCCTGGGTGGATAGAAGGACCTAGTACTAAAGATCTAAATCCTTTATTTAAAGAAGAAGAACTAAGTAAAATATATTTACACCGTTTTGGCACTTATGAAGAAATAACTAATGTTATAATCTTCCTATTAAGTAATAAATCTAGTTATATAAATAATACAATTATTCGAGTAGATGGAGGTATGTAATGCAAGCTTTAGAATTAGTCTTAAATAAAGAACAAGAAATTAAAGAAGAACTAACTAAACAAGATGAAATATGTTTATATAATAGTCAAAAAGTAATGAATGCTTTTCTAGAATGTAAGTTATCTTCATCCCACTTTGCATCCACTAGCGGTTATGGGTATGATGATATCGGAAGAGATACCATTGAAAAAATCTATGCCCATATCTTTAAAGCCGAAGATGCTCTAGTAAGAAATCAATTTATCTCTGGTAGTCATGCTCTTAATGTTACTTTATTTGGATTATTACGTCCTAATGATACCTTACTATCTATTACCGGACTTCCCTATGATACCCTCCACGAAGTAATTGGTATCAAAGAAAATAATAGTTCCCTAAAAAGCTTTGGCATTAATTATGACCAAATAGATTTAATAAATGATGATTTTGATTATGCTAAAATAAAAGAAGTATTACAAACTAAAAAAATTAAAGTAATAGAAATCCAACGAAGTAAAGGTTATGCTAATCGTCGTAGTATAACTATTTCTCAATTAGAAAAAGTTATTAAATTTATTAAAAATATTGATAAAGAAGTAATTATTATGATAGATAATTGTTACTGTGAGTTTGTAAGTCCTAAAGAACCTATTGAAGTAGGGGCGGATATCTGTGTAGGATCTTTAATTAAAAACCTAGGAGGAGGCCTTGCTCCCAATGGTGCTTATGTCGTTGGAAGAAAAGACTTAATAAACTTAGTTGCTGAAAGATTAACCCTTCCTGGTGAAGGCAAAGAAGTAGGACCATCTCTGGGCGTTAATAAACAATTATTACAAGGTTTATATATGGCTCCTAGTGTTGTAACCAGTGCTTTAAAAACCGCTACTTTAGCTAGTGCAGTCTTAGATAGTTTAGGTTATACTGTAAGCCCTAAATATAATGAAGAAAAAGCCGACATCGTTCTAAGTATTATCTTTAATGATAAAGATAAATTAATCAAATATGTCCAAGGCATCCAAAGTGCCTCTCCCGTTGATGCTTTTGCACTACCACTACCATGGGATATGCCAGGTTATGATGACCAAGTCATCATGGCCGCTGGTTGCTTTACCCAAGGTTCTTCTATTGAACTATCCTGTGATGGACCTATAAGACCCCCATATATCGCTTATATGCAAGGAAGCTTAACCTATGAATATGGCAAACTTGCTATTATCAAAGCTGTTGAAAATATTTTAAATTAATTATTTTACTCTCTTTAATTGGAGAGTATTTTTCATTTCATCATACATCTTCATTGTTAAATTAATAATTGCTGAATCACTATTCTTAGGAAGAATAAAACTTTCTTCAATAATTTTTCTATTTTTATAATACATAATAATAGCTTCTTCCTCTTTATTTTCATTTAAAAAAGAATACCCAATTATTTCATTTCGATGTATTTCACTTGTTTTATCCGCTAAATTTAATAAAAGCAATCCATGATACTCTTTATCATAAACTCTATTATCTTTAATAATAATGATATTACGTAAAGCATCTAAAACTTTATAAGTATGTAATCCTACCACCCGACATTTAACTTTTACATTATCATAAAATTCCGGTAATCTAGACATTAACTCCCAATATTTTTTTGAAGTTAAAAATAAAATATCTAAATAATCATCTCTTCCATAAGCTAAACTATTAATAAAATAACCCCTAATACTTTCATTATCTATTATAGACTTCTCCATATTCATACCTCACTAGCTAATTATTATAACATATAGTAGGAAAATTAACTATTTAATCTTTTTTATTTTTCATACTTTATATTAGGTGATTAATCACCAGTGTACACAAATTAGAAAGGAGTAATATGCAATATCCTGTTAATTATATTGTCATTACTCAAGGTTTTCACCAAGGCAAATCACTAGACTTTGGTTGGAATAATAAATACGGTGGCCAAAATCAACCCATATTTGCTGTTGATAATGGTATAGTATGGAAGATTGAACGCCAAAAACTAGGGGGAAATGTTGTATTTATTCTTCACGATAATGGGTTAGTTTCAATTTATGGACATCTTTTAGATGGAAGTATTACAGTATCACCAAATGATAGAGTGGCTAGAGGTGAAAGAATTGCTTTGATGGGAGCAACAGGAGTTGTAACCGGTCCTCATTTACACTTTGGTTTATATAAAAGTAAAAGAATATCAGACGATAACATGCTTGATCCTTTTCTTTATTTATATGTCTTAAATACCCAAATTGTTAATCAAGGGTCTTTAAATAAATATCCTATAAATTATGAACCAATCTATAATATGAAATATGTTAAAAGTGGCTATGATTTAAACGTCAGAAGAGGACCAGGAACTAATTATAAAGAAATAAATGAATTAGTTAGTGACACTTTAGTAACTATCTATGAAATGTGCGATGGCTGGGCAAGAATAGGGGAAGACCAATGGGTAGCAGGTAACTTCTTAGTAGATATTATACCTAATAAAGTAATTTATACTAAAGAAGTATTTAATGTCGACGAAGAAGGCTTAAATGTACGTAAAACACCTAATGGTACCTTAGTAAAAACTAAAAGCCCACTACCTAATAAAACCATCGTTTCTGTATTAGAAGAAAAAAATAATTTTACTAAAATAGGCAAAGATAGGTATGTTTATAGCCCATACTTAAAATAAAGATAGGATCCGTCCTATCTTTTAACTTTCTCTAATTCTTCTATAATACTAGCTATTTCTTGTTTCTCTATCTTATCTACTTTATTACTAAGTATTTGTAAAAAAGAAATTTTATCTTCTATAGTAGACTTATCTTCTGTAATTAATTTATATTGTTCTTCTAAAGTTTTAACGTCCATAACCCAATTCCTTTCTTTTATCCAACACTCTTTTTATATTATCCATCTTAATTAATTCTTTTAAAATTAATCTATTCGTAGTAAATTTTCTTAAATTCCCACTTAAATAATATAACTTAGTAGAATTAAGATTCTCTAAATCTCTTTGTAATAAATTCTCATATCTTATTATAACACTAAATAATAATCTATAATCTTCTTCCTCTTTAATAAGACTTTCTATCTCTTCCTTCTTTAATTTACGAATATATCTTACTATTAAATATGCATAAAAATCATAAATATCTTTATTCTTAGAATCATCCCTTACTGCTAAATATAACTCTTTTTTTAAAGTAGGATAATCCTTCCTTGTCCCATCAGTATTATACATTCTTGTTAACATACCCTCTATAACCGCAGGATTTTTAAAAGCTACAACATCTAATAAATTCTCATAATAATCTTCTCTTGTTTCTTTAGCAAAAGTCTTTAATACATTATTAACACTACCTGAATCATAATAGGGCTTTTCGATATTTTGATAAACATAACTTACTTTAAAATATGGATTAATCTCTAAAATCTTCTCTTTTGCTTTTGCCATCCCATAAAGATTAGCATTCATCTCTTCTTTATTTGTATCATAATAAAACTGATATAATTCTTTTCCAATCCTTGCTCCTAAACCATTACGGATATTTTTAACAATCTGATACTTTAAAATATCAATCTTATAACAATAAGGATTTAAACCCATCTCATCTACTAACATATGATACTCTTCATGATATAAAGTCATATAAATATCATAAATACCATAACTTTGATTCGTATATTTAATCTTATCAGGGAACTCTAAAACATGATTATAATGATAATCTTCTTTTACCCTAGCTTTTGCTCTTTTTCCTAAATCATTAAAACTTAAATTTATTTTATAAACTAAATCTTTCTCTAAATCTTTAACTACACTAGCTACTAAAATAGGGTAATAAATATTAATATCTAAATCTTTAGGATACTTAATAATATAATTTTTAATTCCTTTTCTTAAAGTATCTAATAAAGGACAATCTTTATTATTAAAATTTTTATATTCTAAAACTATATCAGCTAAAACTTTTACCTTTTCTAAAGATATTGTTTTAAAATCTTCTTCTAATTCTTTTAAAAAAGTATCTCCTTTAAAAGAATACTCTGTAAAATTATTATCAAACATCGTAGGAGAAAAACATTCAATTAACATTTCTAAATCACTATTAATTGTTTTAAAATATTTTGAAGTATCTTTTAAAGAAAGTAAAAAATCAATAGTATTCATCTTATCTCCTATTCATAAATTTTAGTAAAACAAGAATTAATACTAAAAAACCTACACCCATTAAAACTAAATTACCCCCAGTTTCTCCAAACATTGATATAAATATGCCATGTATAAATTCATATAAATTAACAAATAAATCTTTTACTTGGACCATAAAATCAATAGCAAAATCTTTAAGACCCTTCCAAATATTTGTAAATACTTCTTCCATAGTGTAACCTATCTTTCTTAAATAATTATAATATGCTATTGCAATTTATGCAAGATTTTGCTAAAATACTTATGCACGGCGGAATTGGTGAAGTGGTTAACACACCAGATTGTGGCTCTGGCATGCGTGAGTTCGATCCTCACATTCCGCCCCAGAATGTAATTTATCCCTAATTTTTAGGGATTTTTTTAATTAAAAAAATCTTCCCAAGGATCTTTTCTTTTAAGCCTTTTTAAAGCTTCTTCTATTGTAATATCCTTTGGTTTAACTTTATCTAACTCACTCCATTTAATCGGCATAGAAACAAAAGCCTTTTCTCTTAAACGAATAGAGTAGGGAGCCACACTCGTTGCTCCTTTTGTATTTCTTACCCAATCAATAAATATTTTACCCTCTCTATTTTCTTTCCGCATATTACTGGTGTATTTATCCGGCCATCTAGCTTCCATTAAAAGTGCAATATTTTTAGCCGTTTGTCTAAAAACACTCCAACTCATATTATGCCCAATAGGTACTACAACATGATAACCTTTACCGCCGCTCGTTTTTAAATAAGACTTTAAACCAAGTTCATCTAAAATCTTCTTTAAATCTTTAACTCCTTCTCTTATTTTAGTAATATTTAATTTTTCATCCGGATCTAAATCAAAAACCATCATATCTGGTTTATTAATATTTCCTACCGTACTTCCCCAAATATGAAACTCATAGCTATTCATTTGTACTTCGCTAATTAATCCTCTACTATCTACTATATAATAGTAATCTTCTCTTTTATTAGTATCATTTTCTAATCGATATTTTTTAATTCCTTTACTTTTTGTCTCTAAATGTTTCTTAAAAAATATTTCTCCCTTAATCCCTCCCGGTGCTCTTATGGTACTAATAAGCCGTTTAGCTAAAAAAGGCATCATCCTTTCTGCTACTTTATGATAATATAAAGCAATATCTAACTTAGTAACTTTAGGACTAGGAAATATAACTTTTTCCGGATTAGTAATTAATATATCTTCAATAATATTATCTTTTAAAGCTATATTATTTTCTATTTGTTTCATTGTTCTTCCCGTTTTAATACTTTTATTAAGTCTATTAATATCCCTAAATAAATTATATTCATCTTTCTCTTTTATTAATAACCAATTATCTTCTTTAAAACGTACTAAAGTCCACCTACCTTGTAATCTTTTCCCTTTTAAGGTAAATTTAAGCATCTCTATATTAAAATTCTTAGGTATTTTATCTTGCGGTTCCCAAGTACCTTCATCCCATACCATTACGGTTCCACCACCATATTCTCCCTTAGGTATAACTCCTTCAAAGTTCCGATAGGATAGGGGATGATCTTCTACCATAACTGCTAAACGTTTATCGTAAGTATTATATGATGGTCCTTTAGGAACTGCCCAACTTTTTAAAGTACCATTCCATTCTAACCGAAAATCATAATGGTCTTTTCTTGCTAAATGATGTTGTACTACAAAACGTAACTTTTTAGCCGACTTATTTACTTTTCCAACTGGTTCTTTAGTTTTTTTAAAATCTCTTTTACTATTATATTTCTTTAATTTATCCATATTAATCACTAATAATAGTTTTAGTAATAATTATAAGTTTATACATAATTATTTTGCATATAATATTAATATACAAATATAATAGTTGACAAAATGTGTTATTTATGTTATATTTGTAATACCGGAAAGAAAACTTCTTTTGTCAGGTCGATAATCGAGTAACGATTTATTTATTAAGTGTGCTATTTTGTACACCGTCTCGATTGGGAGAAGCCTTTTTAAGGCTTTTTTCTTTGTGGCAAAATAGTAAGACTATTTACAAAAATTAATGATTCTTTTAATTTTATTGGATTTTTGAAATTAGCGAGGGATATTCTTCTTACTGTTCCAGCCACAAAATCGGCATCCTGTATAACAGGAGAGTATTTTGAATCTTTATACATTAAATGAACTTTTAAATCATTTTTTAAAAGAGGAGGAAAAATAGTATCATAATTAAAGTTTGTAACACCATGCATCAATTCTTCTTTTATGCCATCATTTAAAGAATAGTAACCATTAGTTTTAGTAGTCTGTTCATCTAGTTCTAATACCAATTTAACTTTATTATTTGGATTAACGCTACCTTTCTTTATTAGATCTCTAATTGTATTTTTAATAAGAATTTTTATAGCATAATCTAAATATCTTCCTTTTGAACTTTTATTATTTAAGATATAATCATAAATATTTTTTTATATAATTCATTATTCTTCTTCGATGTTTTGGAAGTATTTTACCGCATTTTATTTCAGGGCATTGATTGTCCATTTAGTTTTATCACAATGACAATATTTACATTTTATTTCTTTAATAATGGAATTATATTGAGTTAAAAATTTATCTCTTTCATTTTTAGAAAAAAATACAATACCTCCATATACGCAAAGCTTTTCGCTTTTGCTTAATTTTCCAGAATCATCTAAACATATATAAATTGATTGTTCGTTATTTTTCATGCTACCTCCATTTACTATTTGCAATTCATAGTTTAATTATAGCAAAAATATTTATTAAAAGAAATAAATAAAAAATTGCTTATTATTTTAAGCAATTTATAAAGTTTAAATAATTATTTCATCATTTTCTATTGTAACATTAATAGTAGCATTTTCTTTTATTTCATCATTAATTATTTTTTTAGCAATTAAAGTTTCTAACTCTTTTGATACTAATCTTTTTAAAGGTCTTGCTCCATAATACTCATCATAACCTTTATCAATAAAGTAATTAATTGCTTTATCATCTAATTTTATTGTAACATTTAAGTCTTTTAATCTATTTTCGATTTCGTAAATTGTATTAGCAAGTATTTCTTTTAAAACATCTTTCGTTAATTTATTAAATAAAATTATATCATCAATTCGATTTAAAAATTCGGGTTTAAAGTATTTATGAAGTTCTTCTTCAATTTTATCTTCTTTTCCTTCTAATATTAGCTCACTACCTACATTAGATGTCATAATAATAATGGTATTTTTAAAATCTACTAATCTTCCTAAAGAATCCGTAAGCCGTCCATCATCTAATAATTGTAATAATAAATTTAAGACATCAGGGTGTGCCTTTTCTATTTCATCAAATAATATTATACTATAAGGATTCCTTCTTACTGCTTCGGTAAGTTGACCTCCTTCTTCATAACCAATATAACCTGGAGCGGCGCCGATTAAACGCGAAACACTATATTTTTCCATATACTCGCTCATATCAATTCTAATTAAATGATGTTCACTTAAGAATAATTCTTCGGCGAGAGTTTTTGCTACTTCGGTTTTTCCAACCCCGGTAGGGCCCAAGAAGATAAATGATCCGATCGGCCGATTAGGATTTTTAATCCCACTTCGACTTCGAATAATGGCTTCACTAACTAATTTTAAAGCTTTATCTTGCCCTTTAACTCTTTTACCTAAATTAGTTTCTAAGTTTAATAATTTATCTTTTTCTCCACTAACTAGTTTTGTTATGGGAATATTGGTCCATTTACTAATAACACTTGCGATATCATCACTTGTTACTGTATCACTTAGTAAAGTATTTTCATTATTCTTTACTAAATCCTCCAATTCCTTTTCTAAAGTGGGAATAGTACCATGTTTTAATCTTGCTGCTGTTTCTAAATCATAACTTTTCTCCGCATGTTCTAAATCAAAGACAGCTTTTTCTAATTCACTTTTTTTCTTTTTAATTAAATCATTATTTTCTTTCTCTTTTTGCCATTTACTATTTAAATCTTGTTCTTCTAATTTTAAATCATATAATTCTTTATCTATTTCTTCCATTCTTTTTAAAGATAAAGTATCTTTTTCTTTTTTAATAGCTTCTTTTTCCACTTCTAAACGCATTATTTTTCTCGTAAGTTCATCTAACGAAGTAGGTACAGAATCCATTTGCACTTTAATCGTCGCACAAGCTTCATCTACTAAATCAATCGCTTTATCCGGTAAATATCTATCCGTAATATATCTATCAGCTAAAGTTGCTGCACTAATTAAAGCTTTATCTTGAATCGTCACCCCATGATGGATTTCAAACCTATTTTTTAAACCTCTTAATATTGTAATTGTATCTTCTACATTAGGTTCTGAAACAATAATTTTTTGGAATCTTCTTTCTAAAGCTCCATCTTTTTCAATATATTTACGATACTCATTTAAAGTTGTAGCACCAATTACTTTAATTTCTCCCCGAGCTAGCATTGGTTTTAAAATGTTTCCAGTATCCATTGCACCTTCTACGGCCCCTGTGCCGACGATAGTATGAATTTCATCAATAAACATAATGATATTACCATCACTTTTTTTAATTTCACTTAAGACTTTTTCTAATCTTTCTTCAAACTCTCCTCGGTATTTAGCACCCGCTATTAAAGAAGCCATATTAAGTTCCCAAATAACTTTATCTTTTAAACATAAAGGGACATCTCCTTTAACAATTCTTTCGGCTAAACCTTCTACTATTGCTGTTTTCCCAACCCCAGCTTCTCCAATTAAAACGGGATTATTTTTAGTTTTTCTAGATAAAATTCTTGTAATACTTCTTATCTCTTCATCTCTTCCAATAACGGGATCAGTCTTTCTTTTCTTTACTTCTTCATTAATATTCCGTCCATATTTTTCTAAAACATTTTCTTCTTCATTATTATCATAAATATTCATAAAATATCCCTTCTTTCGTAACTATAGTATATACACAAAATTAGCACTTGTCAATAGAGAGTGCTAATTATATTATATTCCATCATAAAAAAAATAAACCTCAAAGATTTATTTATCAATAATACTTTTGGGATAAGGTTTCCTCTCATCCGTTCTATATAATATATAATCCGTACTAGTATTATAAAAATCTGCTAACTTATTTAATATATCAGCTGTTAAAGCTGTATATCCTGTTTCAATATAACTATAATTCCTTTGTGTAATACCTAAAATTTTAGCTAAATCTTTTTGTAATAAGTCTTTATCTTCTCTTAGTTCTTTTAACCTATCCATTGTTATTCACCTATAATTATTAAACCATAGTTAGAATTTATCTATTGACTTATAGACAAAATTTATCTATACTATTTTTATATAGACAATATTTGTCTAAAGGAGTTGATATATATGTTTAGATTTAATCCCGAGAAAGAATTAGATAAAATTCAACATGGAGGAAAAAATAGATTTATTGTTTTTTCTTTTCTATTATTAGTTATCGCCGTAGTAGGAACATCATATGCCTTTTATCAAGTAAGATATAGTAAAAGAATTATTTATACGAGAGTAAAGATAAATAGAAAAGATGTAGAATTAGCAGTAAAGATAGAAGGAGAAACAGAAAACAGGAAAGAGTTTCCTAATAGAAATGAAGGATTAATATATAGCGGAATAACTTGTGATAATGAGGGTGTAACTACAGCTACATGGAATTATGGAACATGGTCATTAGATTTAAATTCAAGTGGACCTAATAAATGTACTATAAATTTTAGAAAAAAAACAACAACTACTGGGACATTATCATCTTTGTGTACAGGAAATATGGCTTTAAATGAATGTATGAAAGAACATGGATTAGAAGTAGCAAATACTTTAATTGATGAAACTGAAGATGGAAATCTAAGATACGTTGGAGCAAGTGATGTAGTAAATAATTATGTTTTATTTAATTGTGATAATTATAATTCTCCAAGTGTAGAAACCTGTGAATTATGGCGGATTATTGGTCTTATGAATAATATAGTAGATGGAACAGCACGTACTCAAAGTTTAGTAAAACTAATTCGTGCCAATAGTATAGGAGACTTGCAATTGGATGCTGATGATTATTCAGAAAGAAATACCAACTTACAAACATATAATAATGATTGGACGACCTCAGAATTAATGTATATGTTAAATCCGGGATATGATACCTATAAAGCAAAAACAACATCAAGTGCTTCAGCAAAACTTGCAAATAACAGTTTATATTGGAATGGAGCAAAAGGTAATTGTTATATGACATCAGGAAAAATAACCACTGATGGATGTGATTATAGTAGCACCGGAACACAAAGAGGATTAAAAAATGATGAGACCCGAAACATGATAGAGAATGTAATATGGAATTTAGGAGGATTATCTGATACATCAAGTGCAGCAAATAATTATCAAAATGCGACAGCAGCAATATGGTATAAATATGAAAGAGGTACAGACGTATATACAGGAAGACAAACCGAATGGATAGGAAAGATAGGACTTATGTACCCAAGCGATTATGGATATGCCACCGGAGGAAAAGGTAGCGGAAGTGGAACATATACAAGAGAACAATGTTTAAATTATCAATTATATAGATGGTTTAATGGAGATTATAAAACGGATTGTGCCAAAAAAGATTGGTTATATGATTCTAGTAAACAGCAATGGACACTTACGCCGGTTTCGTCCGTCTCCAGCGGTGTGCCCACTGTCCATTCCGACGGGAGTGTCAACACCAACTCCACGTGGAGTGCGTATGCCGTCCGGCCGTCCTTATATCTGACATCCAGTGTAAAAATAAAGAGCGGGGAAGGAAATGGAAGTAGTGACCATCCATATATCATCGTCCCATAATCTATTAAAAATACTTATAAATAAAAATATAAGTATTTTTTAAACTATATTTATTATTTTTATGTTATTATTAATATAGGTGAGGTTATGAAAACAGTAGTTATAACAGGTAGTGCAAGAGGTTTTGGTTTAGCTATGTTAAGATTTTTTAAAGAAAAGAATTTTAATGTCGTAGTATGTGATATTAGCCAAGATGATTTAGTAAAAGCTAAAGAAGAATTAGATAGTATTAAAAGTAAAAGTAAAGTTTTAGCATTTTTATGTGATGTTACTAAAGATAGTGATGTTAAAAATGTTATTACTAAAACTTTAGAAGAAGTAAAAACAATTGATATCTGGATTAATAATGCTGGTGTTAATCAACCAAATGCACCAATATGGAATTTAGATACTAAAGTTATAGATAGATTAATTGATATTGATTTAAAAGGAACTATTATCTGTTCTAAAGAAATAATTCCTATTATGCAAAAACAAGGTTTTGGTGCTATCTATAATGTCGAAGGCCATGGTAGTAATGATGCTAAAATTCTAGGTTTATCTCTATATGGTACTTCTAAAAGAGGAGTAACCTATTTTACTGAAAGCCTAGGATTCGAAATAGATAAATTAAATTTACCAATTTTAATTGGTAAAATAACTCCTGGTATTATGATTACCCATTTTATTTCTAATTCTGTAGATAATAAACCTATTGAACTAGATCCTAAAACTAAAAATATTTATAATATTTTAGGAGATTATCCGGAAACTATCGCCGAATTTATGGTAAATAAAATAATTAATAATACTAAAAATAATGTTAAATTTACTTGGTTAACCAATCGCCGAGCTTTCATGCGTTTCTTAACTGCTAGTTTTAAAAAAAGAAACTTTTTTGAATAGAGGTATTTATGAAATATAGATGTAAAATATGTGGTTATATGTATGATGAAGAACAAGAAAATACTAAATTTATCGAACTACCTAATTATACCTGTAAAATGTGTAGTGCTCCCGCCCGTTTATTTGAAATAGTAGATAATGCTTATTTAACTGAAGCCGAAACCGTCATCCCTAATGCCGTGAAAATTAGTAAAGATAATATTGCGATTAGAAGAATAGTTGAAGAATGTATTAACTGTGGTCAATGTAAATTAACCTGTACCAAAAAAGAAGCCCTAGACTTTGAAGAAGATAGTAGTCTATGTGTTAATTGTGGCCAATGTATCACTACCTGTCCTACTAAATGTTTAAAACCTTTTAATGATATTTCTAAATTAGAAGAAGCTAAACAAAATAAAAAAATCTGTATTGCTTATATTTCTCCTGCTACCAGAGTAACCTTTGGCGAAATATTTAATCTTCCTTATGGTACTTTTACTTTATCTAAATTAGTTGGTTTCCTAAAACATAATCTAGGTTTTGATTATGTCTTAGATACTACTTTTGGAGCTGATTTAACCATTATGGAAGAAGCTAGTGAATTAATTGCAAGATTACAAGAAAATAAAAATTTACCCATGTTTACCAGTTGCTGTCCTGCTTGGGTAAAATATGCTAAGTGCTTTTATCCCGATTTACTACCCCATATCTCATCTTGTAAAAGCCCAATTGGGATGATGGGAAGCATTGTTAAAACCTATTTTACTAAAATTAATAATTTAGATAAAGATAATATTTTTACTGTAGCTATAACTCCCTGTACTGCTAAAAAATATGAAATAACTTTAGAAGGTAATAAAGATACTAATGCTGTTATAACTCTTTATGAAATAGCAGAATATATTAAAAAAAATCATCTTAAATATGAAAATATTAAAGAAGATGAAATGGATACAATCTTTGGTGAAGGTAGTGGTGCAGGTATAATCTTTGGTAATACCGGTGGTGTTATGGAAGCTGCTTTAAGAACTGCTTATCATTTTCTAACTAATAAAACTTTACAAAATATTGAATTTACTAGTGTAAGAGGATTAGATGGTGTAAGAGAAGCTATCGTCAAAATTAAGGACCAAACTATCCATGTCGCTATTGTCGATGGCATGTCTAATGCTAAAAAACTTCTAAAAAGTATTCAAGAAAATCCCTCTAAATATCAATTTATTGAAGTAATGAATTGTGTTGGTGGTTGTATTGGAGGAGGAGGTCAACCTCTAATAAATACCTTAGAAGAATTAAAAATTAAAAATGCCCGTATTAAAGGTTTATATCAACGTGACCAAGAAAAAAATATTCGGTCTTCATATGAAAACCCCGATATTATTAAACTATATAATGATTATTTAGAAAAACCTTTAAGCCCTAAAGCTAAAGAATTACTCCATACTAACCACTAATTAATTTTCCTAAATCCCTAATGAAGTCTTGGACTTCATTTTCTTTATTTAAAATATCCTGACTATATAAACAATTATTAAACTCTTTCGTTAAAACAACCTCCATCTTTGCACTCTCTGCAAAAGAAAGTAGGGAACTTAAAGCAGCTTCACTACTATATAATTCTTTTCCCTTCGCCGCTATTGCTACTGCTATCATCTTTTTACCTTTTAACTCGTGAGTGGCATACATCGGATTTAATCTATCCATAAATATCTTTAAATCACCCGACAATATATTCCATCTTGTCGGTGTTATAAACATAATATATTCTTCCTTTTTTAAAATATCGATATTATTTTTCATATCATCCGTAAAATCACAAACCCCATTTTTATCACAATCCATACATCCCGTACATAAATGAATCCTTTGATTCCCCGGTGTAATTATTGTTGCTCTAATTCTTTCTTTAGCTAATTCTTCTTGAATTTTATTAGCTAATAAATA
>CANQHW010000006.1 GCA_947623855.1 uncultured Bacilli bacterium
ATCACTTCCTTACCTATTTTAATAATAACATAATTTTACATTTTTTTAAATGCTTTTTTTCTTGCGTTAGACACTTACCTTTAGTATAATTTTTTTATGAGGAGGAAAACTTAAATGGCAAAATTAGTTGTTAATGATAATTGTGTAGGATGTGGAGCTTGTGCGGCATCATATCCTGATACGTTTGCTATTGATGATGAGGGACGTTCTACAGTAATAAATAATGAAGAAACAGAGGCGGAAACTCTAAACGAAATGGCAAGTATTTGTCCTTTTGGAGCAATTGAAGTAAAGAATGAAACATCTAACGATTAATTAGATGTTTTTTTATAATTATATAATTTTTTTACTTCTTTTAGAGAAAGGGTTCTATATCTTCCTAAAGGAAGATTATCTAAAGTTAGAAAACCATAGGTTTCTCTTTTTAATTTAACTACTTTATGTCCTAAACTACCAAATAACTTTTTAACAATATGATTTCTTCCTTCAACAATAGTAACACTTACTAAAGTAGAATCATTTTCTTTATTATATTTTTTAATTTTAATATTTTTAACTTCACATACTCTATCTTCTATTTTAAGACCTTTTTTTATTTTATATAACTCATCCATAGTAATTTTACCGGTTACTCTAGCAACATAAGTTTTTTCTAATTCATTTTTCGGATGCATTAAAATATTAGTTAACTCTCCATCATTAGTAAGTAAAAGTAACCCTGTAGTATCATAATCTAATCTACCTATAGGGTAGATTCTTTCATTACTATCTATTAAATCAGTTACTACTTTTCTGCCTAATTCATCACTTACTGATGTAATATACCCACTAGGTTTATTTAATAAATAATATACTTTATTACTCTTTTCTAAGATATTACCTTCTACTTCAATAGTATCATTATTACTTACTTTAGTACCTAATTCTTTAATAATACTACCATTTACTTTTACTTTACCTTCTACAATCAACTTTTCAGCTTTTCTTCTAGAAGTATATCCATAATCTGCTATAACCTTTTGTAATCGTTCCACTTATATCACCACTTGTTAAAGATTATACCACATATTTTATTATGGAACTAGAATATATGGGGAATCCACACTTCCATCTCCTTCCCCGCTCTTTATTTTTACACTGGATAACAGATATAAAGTCGGCCGCACGGCATTCGCACTGATTGCGTGGTTGTAGTCGACACGCCCGGACGTATAGACAGCGAAGACATAGTAGGATTCGGACGAAAGCGGCGTAATCGTCCATTGATATGTACTAGAATCATATAACCAAGCATTTTTTGCACAATCGGTATATGCCGTTGCATCTCGATCTGACCGCCAATTATACAATACCGTATCTAAACATTTTTGTCTGTTATATGTTTCTCCTCCACTTGTTGCATATCCATAATCACTGGGATACATTAAGCCGATTAGATTGTCATAGTGATTAGCATTCGAACCATTTACTGTTGTACTTCGTTCGGCTTCATAATATTGCGATGTGGTTACATCAGTATCGCTTGTTGGTCCTCCTAAATCCCATACTACTTTCTCGATCATCGCTTTACTCGCAGTGTATATTCCTTTTTGCTTAATACTATTTGAATCTGTCCATGTATATCCATTTTTTAAATAATAACTTGTACTATTTAAAAAACTTGTATTTAATTGTGCTTTCGCCCAGTTATTTACATCTGAACTATGCCATGCTCTTTCCCCTATACTATCAGCTCTTATTATTTTTACTCTATCTATTGCTCTATAATTTGTTGGTTCTACTACATTAATAAGTCCGACAATCCGCCATTTCTCACAATCATGGGTTGTATCTGTAGCATTTGTTCCAGTTAAATTATCATAACTTTTACAATTGTACCAGATATAATTATTTGGAGTTGCTCCGATATATCTTAAATTATGTTGCAACGAAGTATCTTCTGCTATATTTGCTACTTCTAATCCATGTTTAGCTATACATTCATTTAAGGGCATATTATCAGTACACACTTCTGATAAAGATGGAATAGTTCCCTTTTTAAATAATATAGTACATTTATTGGGTCCAGTAGAATTTAAATCTAATGACCATGTTCCATAATTCCATGTTGCGGTGGTTATTCCTTCTGTAGTACACTCTATTCCACTATATATTACGCCATCTGTTGGTTTTGGAAAACTAGTTTGAGATACACCATCTACTTTTACTGCTAATTCTATATCTTTTCTATTTATTTTTACTCGAGTATATATTATTCTTTTACTATATCTTACTTGATAAAATGCATATGATGTTCCAACAACAGCAATAACTAATAATAGAAAAGAAAATGCAATAAATCTATTTCTACCTCCATGTTGGATCTTTCTTAATTCTTTCTCGGGATTAAATCTAAACATAATATCACTCCTTTTTAGTGCTATAAGCCCTAATATATATTAATATAGCATAATTGTTTTTATTTGTCTAGTGCTATAAGCCCATAAACAAATAGCAAAATATATAAGAAAATAAGTTTAAGGAGTTGGTACTTATGGCACCAAAACATGACGATAATTATTATTATGATATAGTAAGAAGAAATATAAAAAAATATCGGAAAGAAAAAGGATATACTTTACAAAAATTAGCAGAAGAAGTAGAAATGAGTATGGATTATTTAGCAGAAATAGAAAGTGAAAAAAGAAAAAAGAGTTTCAGTTTAGCTATTTTAGGTCGCATTGCTGATACTCTAAATATTGATATAATTAAATTTTTTGAATAATAAAAATATATTATTAATTTAATAAACTATTTAATTGTTTTAAGAGTTTTAAAAATTCTTCTTCGCGTTCATAAGATAAGACTATATTTGGTACTTTAGTTGATTTATCTTCAATATCGGTTTCATTTAAAGGATTAGAATTATCTATTTTTTTAATATTTATTCCAGCCTTATTACTTTCTTCTTCATAGTTTAAGGCATAATTTTTATGTTGTTTGATTAATTCATCATAACTTATAATAGCTTTTTCTTCTTGTTCAGTTTCATAGTCCGTTAAGTCGATATTATTATAAGGTGTATGTTCATCTATTTCTTTAGATAATGCTACTAAGTCTAAGTCATCATCTAAATCTTTATCTAAGGTATAAGTATATTCTTCATCACTAGTTCTTACGATATATAGTAAAGAAACTATTAAGACTATTAAAGCCATAACAGAGAAGAATAAGACATAGTCAATTAATTCTAAAGACTTTAAAAAACTAATTATATCTGTAATAATATCAAACATAATACCACCACATATTTATTTTATCATTAAATTATTATAAAAAAAATATTTAATTTACTATTTACACTATTTTAGTAAATATGTAGTAAATATTATGTAAATTAAATATTATAAGGATTTTGAAGAGTACCATCACCAGTTACAGTAACATTTTTACGGATGTTGATAACTGGTCTTATGCCTTTTTCACTGGTTATTAGTGTAGTATCTTTTAAATCATTAGTAAAGGCATTTACAGAATAAATATATAATTCATTAATATTATTATTTTTATAACTAGGACTCATTGTCCACCAACCATTAGTATTTTTAGGGTTATATAAATAATTATTAATATTTGGATTATTACTATAATTACCAGCAAATAATACTTCATTAACATTTATTAACCCGATTTTTAAAGATAAACGATTATTACATTTAAAACTAGGATTTTTATCTAAGACATTTTTATAACTAGCATATTGTTCTTGATAACCATCAATATTGATTATTTCTGAATCATTACAAAAACTATTAGTGACAAGTTTATCTTCATAAGATTTTAGGTTATTATCATACCAACTATTTAAGAATAAGTTAATAGGACTTTCTAAATAATTTATTTCTAATTTATTATCATAGATAGTTGTTTCATCTAAAATACTATCTAGGATTAATCTAACACTATTATCGCCATTTATACGAATAATTCGCCATGTATATCCCGCAAAAGAAACATAGTTATTAGTAACTTTACCTCGAAAATAATATGTTGTTCCTAAATCATCTTCACTTTTAATTAAGCCTTCATTATTAACACTATTTTCTTTACCTGGTAAAGTAAGAGGTTCTTTAACGGGATTATTTTCTAAGATAGTACTAGCAAAGTTTTTAATGGGATCAGGTTGTTCTTCTATAATATTTTTTAAGATAGTAAATTTTAATTTACCGTTTATTTCTCCAGTATTATTACTATTATTGACTAATTTGATAGTATAGGTTTGAGTTGTTTCCCCAGGGATTTTTACTTGGCTGATTATTTCACTAGCATCTTTGGGATAATAACCATTAGTAATAATGCCTCCATTATTAGTTGAAGTAATGTTTAAGGATATTTCACCATCAATAACATTCATAACATCGTCTAATTCTAAAGAATAATAGGTATCATTAATACTACTATTAGTTATAGAAAAACGAAGAAAATATTCTTGTTGAGGTTTAAAATTAGGGATACTGATTTCTTCGTTATCAAAATAAGTAACACTTAAATTGTCAATAGTTATAACTGATGAGATAAATTCATTATTTTCTTTAGTTGGAAAAAAAGCGTAAGATACCCCTAGATAAGAAGCAGTAACTAGTAACACTGCTATGAAAAGAAGGGTTACTTTATATTTTATTTTCATGTTCTTTTTCATCATGGGCATCTATCCTATCTAATAAAATTATACCAAAATTATGCCCTAAATAACAAGTAAAAATTATTCATTAATTTTATTACGTACAGAATATTTACATCCACAGTAATCTTGACGGTATAAATTATATTTATGACTTAACTTAATACTTTCTAAATACCCATTTTTCTTTTTAAAATCACTAGGTAAATAATTTACTTGATATTCTTTACCAAGTTTTAACCCTATTTCATTAATTAAAGGGGCATTTTTATAGGGGCTTAAAGTTAGAGTAGTAGCAAAATAGTCGAAGTTATTTTTTTGACAAGTTAAAGCGGTTTTACCTAATCTTAATTCAAAACATTTTGTACATCTTGCTCCCCTTTCGGGTTCTTTTTCTAATCCTTTAATAACTTGTTCATAAAGGGCATTATCATAATCACAATCTAGAAAACTAACGGGATAAGTAGTTTTAAATTCTTTAATAAATCTTTTTTGTTCAGCTTTTCTCTTTATATATTCTTTTTCAGGAGAAATATTGGGATTATAATAAAATACCGTTATTTTAAAATAATTAGATAAATAACTAATAACATAACTAGAACAAGGAGCACAACAACTATGTAATAGTAAGGTAGGAACAATATTATGATTTTGATTTTCGAATATTAATTTATCTAATTCTTTTTGATAATTCATAATATCACCTTTAATTTTCCTTATTTTCTTCGAGTTCTTTAGCACTTTCTTCTTCTTTAATAGAATCATAGGTTTTAAAGACTACGTTATCAGTTCTACTGTCTAAATATAGTATACCTTTTTTATTAGGCATATCAGTGGTAGAAAAGATTTTAATGTAACTGTTTAATTTATTGATATTGATAGTATTCATATAGACTGTATTGCCATCATTCATACGTAAAATGAAACGGGTGTCATCTAAGACTTTACCATTAGCATCTTTACTAGGAGAGTATTCTATTTCACTTATTAAAGCTCGAATATCTTTATCGATTTTTTTAAATTCTTTAGTTAGTTTAAGATAGATATCATCAGGTACATAGTTTATTAAAGTAGGTAAACTTAAAAAATTATTTTTAGAGATAGTTTTACCATTAGATAAAATAGTTTTATTAAGATTTTTATTAAAGAATAAGACATCAGCTTCAGTAATATTTAAAGTTATATTACCAAAAATACTTTTTTTTACTTGAATATTATCAATTAAGGGTTCTTGTAATAATTCTTTTTTTATTTTACGAGGATTTATTTTAATAAAAGAGGGATAATTATCTAATTTAGCGAGTCTTATTATATAAGCATCACTTAAAGTAGTAGTTCCATTAATGATAATTCTTTTAAGAGACATTTGGGCATAGGAATAAACTCCGATTGATAGGAGTATTACTATTAAAAGTAAAATTAAAAAATTTTTAAGACGTAGTTTCTTTTTATGGACTTTCTTAGTTTCTACTTTTTTTTCACCCATATTTATCCTCTTTCTATAATCTGTTCAATAATTAAATCAATATTATATTTTTCCTTTACTTGATCTTTAACATAATAAATTAATTTTGCAATATCTTGACCTTGAGCATTAGCATAATTAATAATAAAATTGGCATGTAATTTACTTACCATAGCACCATTTATATTATAACCCTTTAATCCTAAATCTTCAATTAGTTTACCAGCAAATAATCCTTCAGGGTTACGAAAAACACTTCCAGCATTAGGATAATCTAAAGGTTGGGTACTACTTCTTCTTAGGGCTCGATCTTTAGCTAAACTTTCTAGTTCTTCTTTATTACCTTTTTTTAAATTCATGGTAATTTTTAAAACTATATAGTGGTGATCTTTAATGACACTATGACGGTATTCATGAGGGATATCTTTAGCTTTTTGGGTAACAATATTTAAATTTTCATCTAAATAAGTTACTTCATCTAAAATAGTAAAAATATCACATAAATAAGCTCCTGCGTTACCAGCCACACTTCCTCCAATAGTTCCAGGAATGCCCAAAGCCCACTCTAAGCCTTCTAAACCTAAATCCAAGGCTTTACGGGCTAAAACGGGAAGCATCACTCCACACTCGGCACTGATATGACCATCTTTACTTACAGTATAATTATGTAATTCTTTTAGGGATATTACATAACCAGAATATCTAGGAGTGGCAAATAAAATATTACTACCACCTCCTAAGATTAAATACTTAGCATTTTTTTCTTTTAACTCTTTTAAAAGAGTAATTAATTCCGAAATACTTTCTGGTACCATAAAATAATCAGCAATAGTATGGACTTTATAAGTATTATTATTTACTAAATCAAAATCTTTTTTTATTTTCATATAACTTCCTTTATTTTATTAAGTATTATTTCACTACTAGGGGTGCTTAATTGTTTAGTTAAATTGTGTTTAATACTATTTAATTTATCTTTATCTTTTAAGGTTTTGGTAATTAAAGTATCTAAAGTATGCGGATTTAAATCTTTTTCTTCTAAAATAAGAGCACATCCCCTATTTTGTAAATCTAAAGCATTATAATATTGATGGTTATTAGCTACATAGGGGCTGGGAATAAATATAGAAGGGATTTTTAAAGATTCAATTTCAGAGATCGTCGATGCGCCGGCCCGAGTTATAAGTAAATCCGTAGATTTTAGAAGACCGGGTAAATTTTCCATAAAGGGAAATACTAAAGTATGATTAGGTAGTTTTAAATTTTTAAAATCATCATAATAATCTTTACCAGTTATATAAACTAAAGAGTAATCTTTTTCTTGAAGAATATATTCTTTCATAATATTATTAACCGTCATACTTCCTAGACTACCCATGACAATGACAACTAAAGGTTTAGTTACTGGAAGTTTTAAACTAGATTTACTTATCTTAGGAGCTGTTAAGGCTTTTTCTCCACAAGGATTACCGCAATAGAAGGTTTTAGCGGGAGGAAAATATTTCATACTTTCTTTAAAGGATACTCCAATTAAAGTAGCTTTTTTAGCTAAGAGTTTATTAGTTTTACCAGGAATACTATTTTGTTCGTGAATAAAGGTTTTAACATGTAAATCTTGGGCCGCTTTTAAAACGGGATAAGTGACATAACCTCCTATACCCATAACAATATCTGGTTTAAAATCTTGAATAATTTGTTTACATTTTTTTATTTGTTTTCTAATTAAGAAAATATTTTTTAAATTACGGAATATTTTAGTTTTAGATAAACCATATATTTCAATAGGTATATAAGGTATATCATAGGTAGGAACGATATCTTTTTCCATTCTATTATGGGTCCCAATATATAAAACTTCTAAATTTTTATCTACGGAACGCATGGTATTTATAATAGCTAAAGCAGGATAGATATGCCCACCGGTACCCCCAGCACTAATAATAACTTTCATACAACTCACCTAATACCATTATACTAAATATTTGAAAGATTTAGAAATATTTAAAGTAAAGTTATGTAAAGATATATTGTATAAATTAAGGTTTTGCTTTAAAATACAGTTTAGAGGTGGAATATGCAATATAATGATATAGTTACTTATAAAAACATCGAAGATATGGCAGGTTATTGCGGCTATATATCTCCGGAAGGAGTATTTTATAAAGAAAAAAAGATTTATGAATTGGGGGAAATAGAAAGTGATTTATTTGCTTGGAGTTTATTAAAAATTATTAAGAATAAAGAAACTGGTAGAGGCAAGAAAAAAATGGAATTACTAAGAGAAACTTTAGGACGTCCAGATAAAGTATTACAAAATATTTATGGTTTTGTAAAGATAAGTGATGATGATGGAATTGTATCATTTTCTTACAATTTTGAGAAGATGACTGATATTCAAAAAGATATTGTTATAGCGTTACAAACGAGATATTTTGGTAAATCTAATGCTTTGAAACTTAAAAGATAACATAGATTTATCTTTTTTTCATATTATTTAATATGAAAAAAATAGATTATAAACTATTAATAATGAGTTTAATTATGGTGATATTTGGATTAATTATGATATATTCTTCTAGTAGTATTTGGGCAGAATATAAATTTCATGATGAATTCCATTATCTTAAAAGCCAAGGAATATTTTTATTAATTGGTTTATTTATTATGTATGTTGTTTCTAAAATAGATTATCATTTATATAAAAAATATGCTAATAAAATTTTATTATGTGCGTTTATTTTATTAGTTTTAGTTTTAATTCCAGGGATTGGAAAAGTCCGGAATGGGGCCCGAAGTTGGTTTGGGATTGGTCCTTTGGGTATTCAACCTAGTGAAGCCGCAAAGATAGCTTTAATTATTTTTGTAGCAAAATATTTAGAGAAAAATGATAAGGAAATAAAAAGTATTTTTCACGGTGTCTTTCCTATTTTAGGAGTGATATTAGTATTTTTCTTTCTAATTATGTTAGAACCTGATTTTGGAACCGGAATGGTTATTGTAATGAGTTTAATTACTATTATTTTTATTTCAGGAGTAAAGTTAGGTTTTTTTGTTAAATGTGGGTTAATTGGAATTGTAGGAATTGTAGCATTAATTATTATGGCCCCTTATAGGATGGCCCGAATTGTATCTTTTTTAAATCCATGGAGTGATCCTTTAGGAAGTGGATTTCAAATAATCCAAAGTTTATATGCCATTGGGCCGGGAGGTTTACTGGGTCAAGGATTTTTAAATTCACGGCAGAAACATTTTTATTTACCGGAACCGCAGACTGATTTTATTTTTTCAATTATTTCAGAAGAGTTTGGTTTTTTAGGAGTTATTTTAGTTACGAGTATGTTTTTCTATATCTTTTATCGGAGTATTAAAATTTCATTAAAATGTGAAGATTTATTTGGAAAATACTTAGTATTTGGTTTAGCTTTTGGAATTTTAATTCAAGCTATTTTAAATCTTGCCGTAGTAGTGGGATTAATTCCCGTAACAGGAGTTACTCTCCCCTTCTTTAGTTATGGCGGCAGTAGCTTACTTATTACGCTTTGTAGTATTGCAATTATTTTAAATGTTAGTAAAACAAAATAAAACTCTCAAAAAGAGAATTTTATTTTAATTTTTTAATTATACTTTCTAATTCAGATTTACTTCTTAACCCTATTTCACTTTGTAAGATATTTCCATCTTTAATAAAGAATAAAGTAGGAATAGACATTACGCCATAACTAGTAGCTAAATCAGGATGTAAATCCGTATTAACTTTAATAACATTTTCATCTAACGTTTCTAGAATAGGAGACAACATTTTACAAGGTCCACACCATTCGGCATAAAAGTCTACGATATAAAAACCTTTTTGGACTAAATCTTCTAAAGATTCATTTTCTAAATGTTTAATCATTATTTTCCTCCTTATATTTCGCAATTATTTCCATAGCACCTTCAATTTGTAATTTATTACTATTTACTAATTTTTCAGCTGTTTCAGGTTTTAAAATATTATACTTTAAGATAATATCCAAAGTTTCTTGATTAAATTTATTTTTATCTTTATAACTATCATAATTAGACCATAAACTATATATTTCATTAGCACTTTCTTTAACTCCATTAGAGTATTCTGGTAAAATAGGTGTTTTATCAAGTATAGCTACAGCATAAGAGCTATCCATAATATAAGTATTAGTATAAGGGAAATAACTTAGAACACTAAGTAAGACAAAAGCTAAGAAATAATGTTCAATTAATCCAAATACTAAACCTAATATTTTAGAAGGAATGCTTAAGATAATGGTAGCTTTTAAGATTAATTCTACTAAACCAGTTATTTTTAAAATAAATTTTAAAACTAATTCTAAAATGACATAAATGATTAAGAAAGCTAAAGCTTCATATATTAAAACATTTAAAACAGGAATACTTTTTAAAATCCCAAAGTTTAAAAAGGGAAGATTAGTATATAATATTTCTGATATGGGATTTTTTAAAATAAATGATAAGACTAAGACTATAATAGTACCAAGAGCTGATACTCCTTCTTTTAAAAATCCTCTTTTAAAACCAATAACGCCACCAGCTAAAATAAATAGTAATATTATTACATTAACAGTTTGTGTCATAATACCTCTTTTCTATAATATTATTATACACTACAATATTTGAAAATAATAGTAAAATATGATATATTTTGTAAAAGAAAGGAACGTATTTTATGACTATAGTTTTTAAAGTAAGTGAGAATATTAAAAAGAAAATGATTGAGTTTTATAAACCTTTTTATAAAGAAAAAACACCTCCTTATGCTATATTTCAAGCCCAAAATACGGATGTGGTAATAACTTTATACGAATCTGGTAAAGTAATGTTTCAAGGAATAAGTGCCGACATAGAAAGTAGTATTTGGATTGATCAAGAACGGCATTTAAATAATCGAGTAATAGATATTAACGAAAAAAAGAAAGAAAAAAAAGAAAATAAAAAAACTTTCTATAATATTAGTACTATTGGAAGTGATGAAGTGGGAACAGGAGATTATTTTGGACCGATTGTAGTTTGTGCAACTTATGTAAGTAAAGAAGATATTCCTTTTCTAACGGATTTAGGAGTAAGAGATTCTAAAAAATTAACAGATGAAAAAATAAAAGAAATAGCTCCCACTATTATAAAAAAGATTCCTTATTCTTTATATATTCTTGATAATAAAACTTATAATGCTAATCATAGTAATTTAAATATGAATAAAATGAAAGCTATTTTACATAATAAAGTTTTAACTACTCTATTAAAAAAAGATAGTTATGCTTATGAAAAAATTGTTATTGATCAGTTTGAATATCCGAAGAAGTTTTATGAACATATTAGGGAAGCAAAAGAAAGAATTAGAAGTGTTACTTTTTTAACGAAAGCAGAAGACCAAGTTATGAGTGTAGCTTGTGCTAGTATTATATCGCGGTATGCTTTTTTAAAAGAATTTAAAAAGTTAGAAGAAAGCCTGCATACTACTCTTCCTTTAGGAGCAAGCTCCGAAGTGGATAAAAAAGGATGCGAAATAGTTAAAACTTATGGATTTGAGAAACTAGAAGAGATAGCTAAAATAAGTTTTAAAAACACGGAGAAGATTAAAGAAATGTTAAAAGACTAGAATACCCTAGTCTTATTTTATTAAATTTCTTTCTAAACAATACGGTACTACTTCGTTCTTTAAAGTATTAGATAAAATATCTGTCCCACAAGTTGAATCATACCATTTAAAATTCTCAATTTCTAAAGAAGTATTTAATTTCCCCATTAATTTTCCCTTGTATCTAAAAACATAAAAATGGATAGGAGTTACGCCATCACTTGTGGCTATTTCATCAAACTCCATAACTAATTCTAATAATTTCTCATCAAATATTGCTTCTGCTCCAAGCTCTTCATGGCATTCTCTTATGGCAGCTTCTAAAGGCGTTTCTCCTTCTTCTACTCTTCCTCCTATCATTTGATAAGTAGGTCTTTTTCTTGGTTTATCTATTAATAATTTATAATCTTCAAAAAACATTGTTCCAACAACTTTCATATTGTCCACCTCAAAATATATAATACCATAAATTTTTATTTTATTAAATCATTTCTTAATTTTCTTGTTAATGGTACATCTACTTCACAATTCAGGTATTCTAAAAATACTTCGGAAAAAGCATGCGCAACTTTAGAACATATACTTCCACTTAAATTAAAACTTACAAAACAGCTATTGCATCCAAGCCCAAAATTATAATAATAGTTAGGGTTTTGCCAAAAATGGATAACATAATTATCCGCGTTTTCTGTAATCAAAAGTTTATTATTATCTTCTAAAAGTCCTGCTACTTCACTGGTCCAAGTAAAAGTGTTATCTTTAAAAATATTAAGATAAGGATTTTCTTTACTACATTTTTTAATTACTCTAAAGAGATATTGTAATTGTTTATATAATACTTGTTCATTTTTCGTTATTACAAACTTATTATTTTCGGTATATTTTAACATATTCCAGTAAAAGTCTGCTCCTCCATATTCCATTTCAAAACTTTCGCCTTCAGCATTTTCTACAATTATAATATATCTTTCTTTATCTAGCTTTTTAATTATTTTCATAAATATCTTCGCTTTCTAAATAATTTCTAAAATAGTATTATATCACATGAAATAATTATTAGTAAAATTTTGTTGACTCTTATTGACTTTTTGCAATATGGCAGTATACTAGAAAGTACACCCTAAGTAACACTATAATGAAAGGACGTGATAAAATGTGTAAATTAGGAGATATAATTATAGTTAAAAACTATATTGGCGATGATGGAGAAACTATTACACAGCATTCTTTTGTAGTAATAAGTGATGAAAAAGGAACAATTTCGGGCTTAGATTTTACAATGGTTGCTTCAGTAATATCTAGTTTTAAAAGTGAAGAACATAGAAAAAGAAAATTAAAATTTGAAGAAAATGTTGAACTGCCTTTAGATGCGATGAATAAGAAAAATTTCAAAAAATTATCATACATTAAAGCCAATCAAGCATACTATTTTAATAAGAAAAAATTAAATTATTATGTTTTTGCTTCATTAAAAGATGAATATTTAGACGATTTATTAAAAATAATACTAAAACTTAATTCAGAAGGTAAATTAAAAATCATTGTGGACAATTTATAAATTATTTTATATACTAAAAACAATTTAGTTGATTAATATATTATTTTACAATATACTATAATTAAAATAGTATAGAGAAAGGGATTTTATATGAAAAAAACAAAAGATAATATTTTACCTAAGGGGTTTTTCAACAAAAAGCGTGAAGTTATTTCATCTAAAGAAGCTCTTAAAGACGTAGTACCTGTCAATTGGACAGAAGCTTTAAAAAATCGCAAAAATAGTGACAAACAAATAATTAAACTTAAAAATCCTCAAAAATTTTAATACAATATATTAAAAACATTTAACAAAAATTAATCTCGATCTTTAAAGTTCGAGATTTTTTAAAACCAAACAGAATCGATATCCACACTTGTACTTTTTGGTAAATGTTTAGGTAAATCAAGTCTTACTAATAAAGGAACTTTAAAACTAACACCAAAAGTAAGACATGTACCAGTTGTTAAAGATTTAACTTTTTCTAAAGTTTCGGGAGCAATATTCGTACTTATAGATTTTACTATTTCGATATCTTTAGGATAAAATAATCTAAAAGCTATAAAATTAGAACATTGACTTAAAGCTGTGGTGGATAACTCACTAGGTCTTTGAGTAATAAATAAAAGTATGGTACCGTATTTTCTTCCTTCTTTTGTTATTCTATCAAAGATATTATAACCTAAAATATTTATATCATTATCATTTTGGACATATCTATGGGCTTCTTCTAAAATAATATTAATGGGAAAACTTCCTCTTTCCTGTAAATTAGTTGTATAGTTAAAGAATAATCTAGAAAATAACTTGGTAATTGTTTTAGCAAAATGGTCATCAAAATTATTTAAGTTAACACAAGCTATTTGAATTGGGTTACCATTATCTTGAAAAAACATTTTAACATAGTTATCTTTGGAAATATAATTACTTACATCAAATATTTCATGATTAGAACTATTGATAATATTATGCAGTCTTACTTTTAAGATATTATTTTGATTATAAGCTTCTTCATTATTAATAATACCTTCATTTATTAAAGCAAACTCTAAAGCATAATATATATCATTTAAATTATAAACAATATTTTCAGGTAATTTTAAATCTTCTAAATTAACTTTACGATAGTTTTGAAAAAACTCATTTAAGACTTGCATAGCATTAAGTTTTCCTTGGTCATCAATATGTAAGCATTGTCTTAAAGTACGGTCATAACCGGGACTTTTGATGATGGTATCTAAATTTAGAGTATCCGTATTATAGGTAGTTAATACAGCCATTATTTGGTCTCTTATTTGAACACTAGAGCGTCCGCTGGTTAGGATATCAGATATACAAGACGCAATTATGTTATTTTTATAAGATAAAATTAAGGGATCTTGACTTTTAAAGATTTTTACTAATTGAAGAGTTTGGGATAAGATATGAATTTGATTAGCGGTTTTAATATCTAACATAATAGCCAGATCGTCTTCATCTAAAAAGTAAGCAGGAAATAATAGTTTATTATCGGAGGGATTCCCTAAGCTATAGTTTTTGGAATTTAAGCCCGCACTTTGGAGTTCGGTAAAAGCATCGTGGTATTCAGCGTAAGCATCAAATAAAACGATATGAGCATTAATAGGTTTTTCTTGACTAGTAGTAAATAGATTTTGTAAGATGGTTGTTACACCACAAGATTTACCACTACCTGTATTTCCAATAATAGCACTATGGTTAGCAAAGAAGTTACTTACAGGTAGATAAATTTTATAATTATCGTAAGTAGCACTAGTTCCTAGTAAGATACTTCTTTTATCAGTAGTTCCAATCATTAGTTGTAATTCTCCAACATTTATAACTCTTATGAGGGAATTACCAGCGGGTTTTCTTATAACACCACTAGAAAAAGTATTATTTTTTATTTCCCCTACTAACATTACTTTTATATATTCATCACTAGTAAGAATAACTTCCCCTACTACTTTTCTTTCGGCTTCTTCAAAAATAATATGACAATTCATTAAATGCGAAAGGCCACTATGGTTAATATTCTCAATAGTAATTATATTATTTTCAATATTTAGTATTTTTCCAAACATAATAATCCCTACTTTATTCTTAAATTAAGTATATCATAAAATATTTAATTATCACAGCTTTTTATGATAAATAATTCTATTCCTAAAAAAGGATCGATTAAACTGGTTTTAATTTGGTAATCAAGATTACTTAAAGATAGGATATTATCTTCTAATTCTGGTAAAGTATAGTTATAAGACCTGGTAAGATATTTATTTAATTGCCAATCTTGTAATCCTAAAGTGGAAGATATTTCAGAGGGAGATTTTCCTTCATTTATTAAAGAAGTAATAATATGCATAAAACGATATTCTTTTCCTAAGATTGCTACTATTTTAACTGGTTCTTCTTTATTTAATTGATAATCTTTTAATAATCTTAAAGATAAATCTAATTTTTTCTCAGTAATAGCATCTATTAATTTAAAATCATTATCATTTAAAGTATAACTAACAACATTTAAAGCTATATCTAAAGTAATATGTTTATCATTTAAATCTAGTAGGATTAATTTATCTAATTCGTTTAAGATTATATCATAATTATTATTAGCAGAAGATTTAATATAATTTAGAGCATCTCGATCGATTTTATAGTTAAAATTTTTTAAATAATTAATTAAATTAGTATCTAAATTTTGGAATTTAGGGGGTTCTAATTTTAAAACTTGATGGTTTTTAGTCATTATCTTAGTAAGTTTTTTCCGTTCATCTAATTTTTCGTTAGTAGTAAAAATAATTAAATTATTGGTTTTAGTTTCTTCTAAAAAGGTATTTAAAATTGTAGTATCTTCTTTAGATTTACTAGTAAATAAATAAGCATTTTTAATTAAGATATTTCTTTTTTCCGAAAATAAAGAATTATATGATAACTCGGTTAATATATCATTAATACTAGTTTTAGTTAAATCAAATATTTCATAATTATTACCTAATTCTTGTAATTTATCTTGTAATAAACGGTAGCTAGAATAATATATTAAGTAAATCATAATACTCACCTAGTAATAGTATAACACGAAAAAGAGCTTAAGCTCTAATTTATTTAAACATTACTAGTAATGTATTATATTTTATGAAAATTAAAAAAGATTGTGTAGAAAATCATGAAAAAAAGCCTTAATTTAAGCTTTAATGGTTAACTTGGTGGAGGCACTAAAAATTGGGAGAGAGATAACCATCAATGCATATTTTGTCATAGATATGTTGAATGGAATTTTGCCAATTCTCATTACATAAAAAGAAGTCACGGAGGAT